>JAITHR010000217.1 GCA_031279895.1 Spirochaetaceae bacterium | reverse complement strand
ACGTTTATTCTAACCTATCTTTTCGTACATGTCAAATGATTTCCAACCTATCTTTTGCCGCTGTGCCGCCTTATATCCCCAGCCCTAAAGGGCGGGGTTTTACGGCGGTTTTGATAAACTTCGTCTGGAATCCGGTATTCGCGTTTCTCCTGGCGCGATGCTTTCTCTCCCGAAGCGCCGACCTCCAGATCGGCTTTATGATGCTCATGGTAACCCCCTGCACCGATTGGTACCTGATTTTCACCGGCCTGGCCCGGGGCAATACGGCGTTAGGCTCCTCGATACTGCCTTTGAATCTCGTGTCCCAGATTGTACTCCTTCCGGTCTACCTCCTGCTTTTCATGGGAGAGGCGGTCTCGTTTACCCCGGGCGCGGTCATACAAAGCATCGTATTGGTTCTGGTTATACCGATGGCCGCGGCGAACCTGTTCAAAATCGGGCTTGGAAAGGCCGGCGGGGAAAAGGAGGAAAAGAAGGAAAAGGAGAAAATACGGGGAAACATAATGAAAAGATCCGATGACCTGCAATTTGTACTGCTCTGCTGCGCGATTATTACCATGTTCGCGTCCCAAAGCGGGGTACTGCTTTCCCATTTACCCCTGTTTTTAACGGCGGCCCCGCCAATCCTCATCTTTTTCGCGCTTAACGGCCCGGGGGCCTTTTTGATTGGACAGGCATGGGGGCTTCCGTTTCAAGACCGCGTGGCGCTGGTCTTCACCACGTCCGCACGTAATTCTCCGGTGGCCTTGGCCATTGCCGCCGTAACCTTTCCAGAGCGTCCGGTCATCGGCTTGATCCTGGTTATGGGACCCCTCCTTGAGCTGCCGCTCCTTGGGATAAACGCCGCGGTCCTAAGCCGCCTCCTCCGTCCGCCGGCGGCGAGTGGCACATAAGCTTCTCGCACAGCGGCCCTAAGCTGTCGACGTCCGCTTAGAGTCTCCTATCAGGAAAGACGTGGGGAGGCCAGCCTCCCCACACCCCACATCATAAGCTTCCCGCGCCGCGCCTCTAAGCAGTCAACGCCCGCTTTGTCGCGGTATCAGGAAGCTTTTGTGCCTCCGCCGCCGGCGGCGGAGACGGCTAAGGCAAAGGCTTTCCGGTTTGCCGCGGCCACTGCCGGATCTTTCGTGGAAAAGGAGTCGTCAATGGCCGCTTCCAGCTGTTCCCGCGGGATAGGGAGGAAAGGAAACGCGGCGCCCACCATGACCATGTTTACCGCCTTCGGAAACCCCGCGGCTTTTGCCAGAGCCTCGGCGTGAATGATGCGGCTGCTGGGGAGGCTTTCGATGGTTTTAATGATGAGATGCAGGTCAGGGTAGGGGTCGATGTTGCGGAACGGTTCCGCGGCGGTTACGACCGCGCCGTGCGGGGAAAGCCAGCGGAGATACCGGAGGCTTTCGAGCGGTTCCATGGCAATAATAAGGTCCGCGGCGCCCTGCGGCGTCAGATCCGAGTGTATCGGGCTGTCCGCGACCCGCAGGTGCGCCAGCACCGCGCCGCCCCGCTGCGCCATGCCGTGTACTTCCGACTGCCGCGTCCGCAAGCCCGCCTTGACCGCCCCGCGTGCGATAATCGCCGCGATGGAAAGTACCCCTTGCCCGCCCACGCCGGCAAGGATAATGTCTGTTTTCATGTTCTCCGTTTCTCCATAATCTCCGGTTTTTTATTTCTTTATACCGGCCCCCGCTCAAGGCAGGCGGCCTAGTCGGTTTCAAAAACGGTTTCCCCCAATTCGGAATCCCGCGGGTTTATGCCCAGGCGGTATACGCGCACCGCTTCCTTTTCCCGCGCAAGCTCTTTGAAGACGTACACCGTCTTTCCCCGCGTATCCACCGTTACCTCCGGCATCGCGTAGGAACCCATCTCCTTTATAAGACGCTCCCCCACAGGCGGCGCGGGCTTTCCCGCTTCAATTATTTCAAGGTCTTCCGGCAGCACGGCTAACGGAGATTCCCAGATTCGGGCGTACCCGCGCTTTCTCGCGTTCTCCAGCGCGACCGCCGCGTTGCGCTTTTTGAGGATACCGTACCGCACCGCGGGAATAAGCCAGAAAATCAGGGAAAAGACCAGAGGAACCGCCCCAAGCCCCGCGGCAAGGAGTACGCGGGTATCTGAAACCGCGAGAGAAGCCAGCGCGTCTGCAACCAGATAGAGGAAAGAGGGGTCCGCGGACCGGGCGCTGTAGAGGAAATAGGATCCGAAGGCCAGATTAGCCCCGTTCAGAATACCGAACCAGACATTCATTTTAAGCGGGTTGACTGAAAAGGCAACAGGCCGTTTCAGCGGCGCCGCACGGGGTTCGCGCTGTCTTTCCGCCTGCATGAGTATCTGGTCAAAGCGGTATACCACGGTCCCGTCGCTTGTTGCCTCCGGCAGGCCGCCGAATTGCGCGCAATAGGAAACCGCAAGGTCCTCGGCCTCCCGCGCCGTCCGTCCGGTCAGTATCATAAGTTCCGGCAGGGAGATAACCCCGTTACGGCTCTGGAGGTACGCGATAACCGCCTGTTTTTCCCGCGCCGGCCAGTCCCCGTCGGGGTCTTTGTCCCCGAACACAAAGGAAAATATCCCTTTGTACAGGGGGCGCCGGGGCTTTTCTTCCGCCGGAGGCCGCCGCGTCCCGCGCCTTGCGGGGTCAAGGGTTTTGGTCAGCTCGCAGTAGAACCAGACCCGTATAATAAGGTCAAAAATACCGGCGGTAAAGAACATCCCCCGGTGTCCCTCATCTCGTTCCCCGGAATTCTGGCGGGAAGCGCTCGCTGAAAGGGAAATAAGGAGCGCCGCCAGCGCGATGAGCATGAAAAGGACGAAATAGCCCACCAGCATCACCATAATCCAGACCTTGAACAGGGTTGCGGCAACAATTTTTATCCCCTGCATAAGTTTTTCACCGAGCCGGCGCGCCTGTGCGCCGAACCCGCGATACCGGCTCTGAAAGCCCCGCGGGAACGAATAGCAGATCTCGCCCGACCGCGTAACCCTAAGCCGCGCCGCGTACTCGTCCGCAACACGGGAGATAAGTTCCCGAACCTGCGAAAGGGGCAGGGCGGTGCGGGACACGATGTCCGCTATGGTCGCGCCGCTCCGCTTTTCTTTGAACGCTTCAACCACCTTTTGATAGGCGGCCTTATCAGGGATAGTATCGTGTTTATGAAGTCCCATTTTTTCCCGTTTTCCCCATTTTCTTTTCTACCTTTTCCCTTTTCTCCCGCTTCCCCCTCTTTTTTTCTCTCTTCTCCTGTTCCTTCGGAGCATCCTCCATTGATAAAAGGGATGCTACCGTAACATTCGTAAAAAAGGTATTAACCAGCGCGATTACCTCTTCCCATACCCGATGGCTCAGGCAGGCTCCTATACGGTCGCAGGTCGTAAGGTTTTTATCGCAGCAGACCTTCTCCGTGTCCTCTCCGGCGGCGTCCAGAATCGCTTTGACCGTCAGCGTATCAAGGGGCCGCGTAAAGAAGAACCCGCCGCCCGGTCCGCGCACCGACGAGACAATGCCCGCCTTGCGGAGTTTGCAAAATATCTGTTCCAGAAACACCGAAGAAATCCGCTCGTGTTCGGACAAGGTATGTATGGGTACTGGGAATCCGTCTTTGCCCAAAGCCGCCAACGCAAGGGTCGCTCTAAGGGCGTAGCGGCCTCGAGTGGTAAATCTCATAATGTTTGCCTCGCTACTTTAATTGCCCCAGTATATCCCATAGGCGCCGCCTCCTGCAACCCGCCCGCCTCCGCCGTCTCCGGCCCGCCTCCGGCGGTTCCATAAGCGTCCTGCGAAGCGGCTGTAAGTACGCAAAGACCGCTTACAGGCCGCTTTGCTAGAAGCTTAGGGAAAAAGGGAAAAAGGGAAAAAGTGTTCTTTCCAACTTTTCTTAAACCGGGGCAGCGCATTAAACCGGAAGGTTTGGAACGTTCCGTATTACGGTTTCGTCTAAAGCGTATCATACTTTGTGAGTCACCTCCAAAAATAATAAAGGATAATAAAGGTCAATATACGGACAATTCTTTTTTGAGACATATTTTTAAGTGCATATAATTCAATGAAATGGTTATTTAGACGGGTTATTAAGCAGTTTTTATTTTATTTATCAACTATCGGAACGTTATAAAACAAAATAATACAAGTATTTATAATATAATTAGTTAATGTATTTTTTGATAAATGTATCTACAAATAATTTATAGATGGTTTCAGAACATAAGCCGGCGGATGGCCAGCATGACCATCACAGCCAGGGCGCCGGCAAGACTGACCGCCGCAACGGTCAGTTTCAGGGCGGCCTTTTCCAGCCGGTTTATCTTGTCATACGCATCAACTAAGTCCAGATCCCGCTCATACATCCTGGTTGCTATCTGGTCGTTGTAGTTCCTCAAGTCGCCGTTCTGCCTCGATAATTTCTCTAACAAAAGCATCGATTGCGTCAAAGAGCTCTCGGAGGTCCTTAGTTTCTCCGACAGCAGTATCAAGGTTTGTTCGTGCATCTCTAAGGTCTCTTTGAACCTCCCCGACAGCTCGTTCCAGGTCGTCAAGTGTGCGGCGCTGTTCGTCGATGATTGCCCGCTGTTCGGCGACAAGGGCTGCGTCTGCCCATACGTCAACGGTGGGACGGACAGAAGCGCAGCCGCCAAAACCACCAAGTACAGCAATACTAAGAATGCAACCAAGCGCCAGAGTATAGCGGTCAATCAACAATGAACCAGTCATCCGACAGTATATCAGTCTGACTTGCCAGCCACGGGACATAACACCCTTTCGGGTATACCGGGTGGCCTATCGGATATTCGATATACACATAAGGCAAACACGGAACATCCGCGTCCGGGCTACCCTTACAGTACCCCAACCACATATCTTTGCCGTTCCAGCCCGACATGGCGACTTTACGTCCGGCCTTAAGAAACGCAAGCGCTTTCTCAAACCCCAAGTCGTTATTGGGTATTTCGCAATGCCCATTCTCACAACATACCATTGCTATTCTCCTTGTCATTTATTTTCTCCCGCCGCCGGTAATCCGCCGCCAGTATCTCGTATTCTTTCAGGTCGTACCGTTGCCCGTCCAGAAGCCGGACATCCTGTTTTTTTGTCCCCACAATTCTGCCCCCAAGCCGCCGCGCCAGTCTGTCATAGGTCTTTTCAACAGGGTTGCCCACAACAACACTGAAGTTTACTTTGTCAAAATAAAACCTTTCAAATATATCGCGGAGCGCGGTCAATACGTCCTTGCCGAAAATATAGGCGTTTCCGCGCGAGTCCCGCCCGCCCGCGCCGGAAAAATGAATAATA
>JAITHR010000190.1 GCA_031279895.1 Spirochaetaceae bacterium | reverse complement strand
CGGAGACGGCCCGCCGGCGAGAGGACTCTCTGTTTTGGGGGCGCATGGTGCTAAGGCGCGGCGCAGTGTCGTCAAAACGGGGAGTGGTGTGCCTGAAGCGGGGAGCGGAGGCTGCCACGCACAACAACGCACAAACCGTCGCAAGCGGCGCGAAGCGTAGCCGCGCCTCAACAGCACTGACGCGCTCACCGGACAGGGTGTTGCACCGTTCGGAAACAACAGGCGGCCATGCCGGAACAGCCGGAGGCTGCGGCCATGCTGAAACCGTCGGAGACGGGCCGCGCCTTAACAGCAACCGGCCCGCTCGCCGGACAGGGTGTTGCACCGTTCGGAAACAACAGTGCTGAAACCGTCGGAGACGGCGGGTTGTAAAAAAGGGGGGGGTGGTGTATGGTCGTGGTATGCTTGCGTGAGAGAAAAACGTTCCGAAATCAATGCCCCTGGAGATGCGTATGAAAAAGTTTTGGGTGCTGTTCAGTCTGCTGCTTATGCTGGGAGGGGTCGGATTCTTCCTGGGGTGGGTGCAGCTGACGGTTCCGATCGGTTCCTACGGGGTGATGCGCTCCAAAACGCACGGCCTTGACGCGGAGATTATCCGGGCAGGCGCGTTCCGCTGGGTCTGGTACAAACTCCTCCCGACGAATGTGGAGATACAGATTTTCACGCCCCGTAGGATAGAACGCCCGATTAAAACCCAGGATACCCTCCCGTCGGGAAGCGAATACGCCGCGTTTGCCGGCTTTGCCGTTGATTTTTCCTACGAACTTACGGCGAACCTCTCGTTTACCCTCAAGCCGGAAGCCCTCGTGTCCCTCATAGAAAAAGAAAATATCCGCGATCAGGAGGAATGGGAGGCGTTTGAAAGCAGGCTGGCGGATAAAGTGGAGGCTTTTGCCCTCCAAAGGATAAAAATCTATATGGAAGACGAGAAAAAGATACAGGAGATCATTGATTCCGGCGCCGCAAGCCATCTCCATCAGGATATTGCCGGCGCTTTTCCCGCGGTGAAAGAGGTGTCGTGCTTTATTCACACCACCGACTTCCCGGATTTCGGCCTCTATCACAAGTTCCGCTCCCTCTATGAAGAGTACGTGGCCAGAATACGGGACTATATGCAGAGCGAAAACTTCCTGCGACCGGAGTCGCGGGTTGCGACGTATATCCGGCTCGACGAGCTTGCCAAGTACGGCGAGCTTTTGACGAAGTATCCTATTTTGCTTAAGTACATGGCGTTGGAACGCGGCATTGAACCGGATTCTCCCTCTTTTCCGTCTCTTCCCTAAAACGCCGCACAGCCCGCCTCGAAAAAACGAGGCGCCTTTACCGGCCCGTCCCGCGCCGCTTTGTAACGGCGGGACAGGTTGGTTTGTTTGGATAGTGTAATGATTTTTTTTATACCGAAGCCCTGGGCTTTTTTCTGTATCCTTTGCGCGGCGCTCCTTATCCCGCCCCTCTCCGCGCAGGAAGAAGGGGAGGAGGCGGAGGAGCCGGATGTTGACACCGAGTATCCTATTCCGGTGGACTGGAACCCGTTTCGGTACACCCCGGGGGATCAGGCTTTCATACCCGCTCTGGGCGTTACCGTTCCCACCCTCTTTTTGGGTGAAAGCGGCGCCCTTTCCCATAATATCAGCGTGGGCGTTACCCTTTCCCTGTCGTACATCCACTTTCTCACCCCGAACCTCTTTGTCGGCGGCGAAATAAACGGGATGGCAGCCACCACAAAGCGCGCCAACCTGCTCTATATCGTTCCCTTCGGGGCCAAGGTGGGCTGGCAGTTCACGCTTACCCAGCTTCCCCTCCCTTTCTGGATGCGGCGGTTCGAGATACCCGTAAGCCTTACCATAGGCGGGGCGGCCCAGAGCTACCTTGATAACGAGGAGAATTACTTCGGCTTTTTTCTGAAACCGGAGGTTTCCCTGTTTTTCCGTTTTAATCAGGACTGGTCGTTCGGTCTTAACGTTGACTGGTGGTGGATCCCGCAATGGACGCGGGAACCGTCAAAAGACGTGTACGGCAATTTCCTGGGCATCACCATAGCGGCGCGCTATCATTTCTAACCGCCGGCGGCGGAGGCATAGCATGGCCGCCTGTTGTTTCAAAGTGGTGCAACACCGTGTCCGTTGAGGGGGCTGGCTACTGCTTAGGCGCGGCCAGCCTCCGGCTGTTTCATAAGCGTCTTGCGCCGCGGCTCAAAGCGGGCAACGTCCGCCGAGGAGCGCGGCTGTAAGCGGACGGGCGTTGTTCGGAGCGCTTCGCGGGAAGCTTATGGAACCGTCGGAGACGGGCCGGAGGCTGCGGTAAAGAAGAGAGATTTATGGAGGTTATATATGAAAGTATGGGGTATTCTGTGCGTGGCGGCGGTTCTCGTCGCGTGTAATCAGGATCATATCTTTTTTTCTATCGCCCAGGAGGTCGACCTCGTGGATCCCAAAATAAACGGGACCCCCACAACGCCGGTCGAACTTGACGGAACCGTGTATGTGGCGAGCAAACTCGGCGGAACCGTCCATACCTACGCGGACGGCGCATGGGGCGGAATGGCAAAACAACCGGGGGGGCATATCCTCGCGCTTGCCGTAACCGAAGGGTATCTCTTTGCCCTGACCACCTTTAACGGGGACCCGGCAGGTTCCGTAACCCTTCGGAGCATCGGTCTTACGGAAATCCAGAATAACGGGGACTGGAAGACCGTCGGCGCGCCGCGGCGCAGCCAGTCCCTCTACGCCGCGGGAACCCGCGTGTTTGTCGGGGTTATGACCGACACCGGCACGTTTAAGGACGATGACGGCACCGAAGCGGTTGTGGAGGTAAGCAGTACCAGAGTTTCGGGGTTCGAGATATGGGGCGGGACCGAGGACGCGACCGACCTTGCCTGCCTCAAGGAAAAAACCACTTTCCTGACCGGCGCGGCGTTTGACGGAACCACGTACTATCTTGCGGTCAACCGTCCCTACGCCCACGGCGGCGGGATTTATACCTTTGACGGGAGTACCGTAAGCAACGCCGCGGTAAGCGGCTCCAAAGGCCTGGACATGGCCGGCATACTCGCCCTTGGAGACAACTCCGTCGTGGGCGCGGCGCGGAACGGCGCCCTTCTTTACGGCAATTCCGGCGGGTTTACGCCGTTATTAACCGGCGTAACGTTTACCGGCGCCATGGGGCTTTGGAAAAACGAAAGCGGCGAAGTCCGGCTGCTCCTGCTGGGCGCCCAGGGCGGAAGCACCTCCACGACCCACGGGTATCGGGAGATGGCTCTGGGAAGCGACGGCGCGTTTGACGCGGCAAGCCGGCTTTCGAGCCCCGGGTCAGGGGAAAACTCGACTATCACCAACGCGGACAAGTACGAGTCGTCCCTGCGCCGGCACCCGGTAGTGGGGATTATCCAGGCGCCGGACCGGACCCTCTTTGCCGCCACGGTGAAAAACGGTCTGTGGGCGTACCGAAATGACGAGTGGAACGCCGAAGAATAATAATAATAATGCCGGAGGGGACCTCTTCGCGGCTGCCGGAGGAGCGCGTTTAGACCGCCCTCTGGCGGACCGGATGCGCCCCCAAACCCTCGACGAGGTTATGGGCCAGGACCACCTTGTCGGACCCGGGCGGCTTTTGCGGCGCGCTATTCAGGCGGACCGGCTTTCGTCAGTTATCTTCCACGGGCCCCCCGGAACCGGCAAAACCAGCCTTGCTCTGGTAATTGCCAATACCACTCAAAGCGCCTTTGAAAGCCTCAACGCGGTGCTGGCGGGCATTAAAGATATTCGGGAAGCTATTGACCGGGCGCGTGAGCGGCGCGACCTCTACGGAAGGCGCACCATCCTTTTTGTTGACGAGGTGCACCGCTGGAACAAGGCCCAGCAGGACGCGCTCCTTCCGTGGGTGGAAAACGGCGCGGTCATCCTTATCGGCGCTACCACGGAAAACCCCTTTTTCGAGGTAAACCGGGCTCTGGTCAGCCGGAGCCGCGTCTTTCAGCTTAACCCGCTTAAGGCCGAAGACCTGGCCGAGACCGCGGAACGGGCGCTGCGGGACAAAGCGCGGGGCTACGGGAACTGGCTGGTGTCCTTTGAAGCGGGCGCCCTGGAGCACCTTGTAGAAGTGGCAGCCGGAGACGCCCGCAGCCTGCTTAACGCCCTTGAGCTTGCGGTTGAAACAACCCCTCCGCGCTGGCCCCCGGAAGCGGGCGCGGAGGTTCGGGTTTCGTTTGCGGACGCCGAGGAGAGCATCCAGCGCCGTGCCGTGCTGTACGATCGGGACGGGGACTATCATTTTGACACCATAAGCGCGTTTATCAAAAGCCTGCGGGGAAGCGACCCGGATGCGGCGCTCTATTGGCTTGCCACGATGGTACGCGCCGGGGAAGACCCGTCGTACATCCTGCGCCGTATGCTGATTGCCGCAAGCGAGGACGTGGGCATGGCTGATCCCTATGCGCTGGGCGTGGTGGTTTCCTGCGCCCATGCCTTTGAGCGGGTGGGCCTTCCTGAAGGCGCGTTTCATCTCACCCATGCGGCGCTGTACCTTGCCACCGCGCCCAAGTCCAACACGGCCCTCTCTTTTTTCGACGCCCTGAAAGCAAAGGAGATTGAAACAGGGGATACCCGTGTCCCCGCCCACCTGCGGGATCCCGCTCGGGACAAAGAGGGTTTCGGCCACGGCGAGGGCTACCTCTATCCCCACGCCTATCGGGACCACTGGGTAGCCCAGCAGTATCTTCCAGAGGCGCTGCGGGGCCGGACGTTCTATACCCCTTCGGCAATGGGGTACGAGGCGCGGATTCGGGATTCGGTGTTGGAAAAGCGGGAGCTTTTCGCGGCGGCGGTCCTTGACGAGCGGTCCCGCGGGGAAATCCTCTCGTGGTCCCCGGGAACCAAAACGCGGGATCGGTGGTTTCGCCGGCTTGAGGAAGGACGGAGCGCCCTCTTACGCGCCGACAGGAAAGCGGTTTTTGACGCGGTACCTTTTGCGCGGCACCACCGGATACTCATTGCGGGCGCTGACGACGGGCTTTTGACCTGGGAGGCCCTGCGCCGTGCGCCTGAGGGACTGGTTGCGGCCCTGACCTTTTCCGAAGCGGCGCGGGAAAGGCTGCGCCATGCCTCCGGCCTGTTTGACGAGCTTGAAAAGCCTGTTGTCCGGTATTCCCCGTGCTTTCCGCCGGATCTTCCCGCGCCCGAAGCGGCGCGGACATTATTTTCAACGCCGTGTTTCGACCGGCTGCTTTCCCGTGAACCCTGGCGGCGCGGCGCCGCTACGGAGGTATTCCGGCTATTCGCGGCGCAGGCGCGGGAACTTTTGGCGCCGGAGGGGTATGCGGCGCTCCTCCAGTCCCCGCCGCTCTGGGGGGCGCGGCTTTCCCGCATTATCGAAAACAACGCGGGCGAGGCGCTGCGGCGCGGGGAAGAGGCGTTTTTTGCCGACGTCGCTGCGGAGAGGTGGAATTGGGACCCCGGGGATCTGGAAAGCGCCTTTATTGACGCCGGCTTCACGGTGACAACGCGGGTCATTGACCGGAGCGAGGAGCGGCTTCTTACGGATAGCGACCTTGCCCGCTGGTTTGACTCCTCAACCTGGGGCGGTTTTATGGCCAAAGCCCTGGGCGCGGAAGAGAGCGCTGCCGTAAGGAAACAGCTGGAAAGGCGTATAGCCCAAGGCCCGGTAACGTGGACATGGAAAAGCCTCCTCCTCACCGCTTCTTTACCGCCTCCTTAGCCTCCGGCCCGCCTCCGACGGTTTTAAACGGCTTCCCGCATCGCGCCTCAAAGCAGTCAACGTCCGCTTTGCCGCGGTAGCAGGACGCTTATGGAAAAAGCTTCCCGCCACGTGCTCCGAACAACGACTGTCCGCGTACCACGCCGCGCCTCTAAGCTGTCTTTGCTTACTTTGCCGCGCTCCGCTGGACGCTTATGGAACAGCCGGAGGCTGTGAAACCGTCGGAGACGGGCCGGAGGCTGCGGTAACTCCTTTACTAATTTATACTTACGACACCGTATCCACAGGATTCCGCCCCGCGCCCCGACGGTATACACCGGTATTTTTGCCTTGGAATTCCGAATTTCCAGGGCAGAAATTCGGAATTCCGCGACAGAATTCCGTATTTCCAGGACAGAATTCCGGATTTCCGTGATAGAATTCCGGATTTCCGTGATAGAAATCCGGATTTCCGTGATAGAAATCCGGATTTCCGTGATAGAAATCCGGATTTCCGTCACAGAATTCCGAATTTCCAGGACAGAATTCCGGATTTCCGTGATAGAAATCCGGATTTCCGCGACAGAATTCCGAATTTCCAAGGTGGAATTCCGGGGTTCCAAGACGGAATTCCGTATTTCCAGGACGGAATTCCGGGGGTCCAAGGCGGACGTTGACCGCTTCGCCGCGCTTCGCAGGAAGCCGTTTGAAACAGCCGGAGGCTGGCCGCGCCTGGGCAGCAGCCAGCCCGCTTAACGGACAGGGTGTTGCACCGCTTTGAAACAACAGTGCTTAAACAGCCGGAGGCTGGAGAAAAACTTCGAAAGAGGCGGTCGGGGTTACCAGCTCTTCTTGCGCTTGGATGATGCGGAGCTCTTTGCTTTTTGCTTTGAACGTGGCTTCCATGATGCCGTAGACCGACGCGGTGGTCATCTCAAGGGCGCGTCCGACCTCTTTGGTTTCCAGATAACGGGAGAGAAACACCGACGCGGTAAGGTCCCCGGAACCGGCCATGCCCGCCGCAAAGGGAAACTCCGGCGTGCCAGTGCGGTAAAGACCGGTCCCGTCAGACGCCAGCATCTCAATGCGCACAGATTCCTGGGGCGGGATTTTCTCCGTGGAGAGGGGGCTGATACCGTCCCGAAAACTGGTAACCAGCACCACCTTGGGCCCTCTTTTATGAAGAGCGTCGATCGCCTTCCGCGTATGGGCAAACGAAGAGGTATCCATGCCGGTCAGAGCCTCAAGCTCAAACTGGTTGGGGGTTATAATGTCCGCAAGGGTAATAACCTCCCGCTTAAAAATGTCCGGTATCCCCGGCTTCACATAAAAGCCGCGCCCCAGATCGCCCATCACCGGATCGCAGCAATACAGCGCCGCAGGGTTTGCGGCCTTCACGCGCCGGACCGCGCCCATCACCGCATACCCGACCTCCGGATCGCCCATGTAGCCGGAAAGCACCGCGCCGCATTGCCCCAGAACCCCCCGCTCCTCAAGCCCGAGGGTCAGATCTTCAGCCAGCGCCGCGCCTAAGACCTGTCCGCGCCACGCGCCGTAGCCGGTATGATTGGAAAACTCCACCGTATTTATCGCCCATACTTCATGTCCGAGCCGCTGGAGGGGAAATACCGCCGCGGTGTTCCCCGCGTACCCGTATACCACATGGGATTGAATGGATAAAACAGCCATAAAAACGTACCTTCCTTAAAACCTTTCGTGAGAGAGTGCCTTTCGGATCCGCTGCGGGAGAACATACCGCAGGGGACTGTGATCCGGTCTCTCTTCTCCCTTGTTTGTACACCGATGCCCGCCTTTTAGACAAGGGTTTCGCAATTCTCTCCTCCTATACGGAAGCGCGGGAACCTTTTGTACCCCTCTCCCCTTGACCGCCTTACCCGCTTTATGGTATATTTAGAAAGTTGATACATCGTATCGACCGTTTAGTCGGGCAATAGCGCAGTTGGTTAGCGTACAAGTCTGGGGGACTTGGGGTCCCCGGTTCAAATCCGGGTTGCCCGACTAA
>JAITHR010000160.1 GCA_031279895.1 Spirochaetaceae bacterium | reverse complement strand
CCCTGAACAAAGCACAACAACGCGCCGCTCCCGAATCGTCCGCCGTTGCGCGAGAGCGTAGCCGCGCCCCAACAGCAACCAGACTGCTAAATGGACAAGGTGTTGCACCGTTTGGAAACAACACGCGGCCATGCTTGAAACAGCCGGAGGCTGGCGCGGAGCGTAGCCGCGCCTAAGCAGCACTGACGCGCTCAACGGACAGGGTGTTGCACCATTATCAAGCAATAGGCGGCCCTGTTTGAAACAGCCGGAGGCTGCGGGTTGATGGGAGGGGGTATTTTTGATAGGGTGGTTTCATGGGTTTATCATCGTCTTTTCTGAAAAAGCCGGCGTGGATTAGGACAAAAGCGCCGTCCGGTGAAACATGGAAACAGGTGGAACGCATTTTGGCGGCGTACCGGCTCAAGACCGTGTGCGACCACGCCCAATGCCCTAACAAAGGTGAATGTTGGGGCGCGGGAACCGCCGCGTTTATGATTTTGGGGGATACCTGCACCCGGGCCTGCCGCTTTTGCGCCGTGGCTACGGCCCGAAACGGGGAGCCGCCGCGACCGGACGAAGGGGCGGCCCTTGCGCGGGCGGTGGGGGAACTCGGTCTTGCGTATGTTACCCTTACTTCGGTGGATAGGGACGACCTTCCCGACCGCGGCGCCGGGCATTTCGCCTCCTGCGTGGCGGCGCTGAAAGAGGCGGCGGCGGTTGTGGTGGAGGCGCTCATACCGGACTACACGGAAGGCGAGCTTGCCCCGATTATACGCGCCGCGCCGGATGTGGTGTCCCACAATATAGAAACGGTTCGTTCCCTGCAAGGCGCGGTGCGGGATCCCCGCGCCTCGTTTGACCGGAGCCTTGCCGCGCTGCGCCATGCCAAAGCCTTGGGCGCGCCGGCCACGAAAACCAGTCTGCTTGTGGGGCTGGGGGAGAAGCCCGCCGAGGTTCTGGCAGCCATGGACGAGATACGCGGGGCGGAGGTGGATATGCTGGTTATCGGGCAGTACCTCCGGCCTTCGTCCCGGCATATTCCGGTGGCGGAATACGTGGCGCCGGAGCGGTTCGCGCTGTACGCCCGCGCGGCTCAGGAGCGGGGTTTTGCCTTTACCGCGGCGTCCCCCCTTGCCCGAACAAGCTACCGCGCCTTTGAGGGCTGGAAAGCCGCCTGCCCGGAAGCCGGCGGGAATATCACGGTGGAGGCGCTGGGGAAACCTGCGGGGTGCAAGCTGATACGGGTGCGGGCGGAGTTTGGGGGCGGCGTGATACGCGCCATAAGGATACGGGGGGATTTCTTTGCCAGCCCGGAGGAGGCGTTTGAACAGGTGGAGCGGGAACTGGCGGGCGCGGCGCCGGAAGAGGTGGCCGCACGGTTCGACCGGTTTATCCGAAGCGCCGGCGTGGAGGTCTCCGGCATTTCAGGCGCGGCGCTGGAGATACTCTTGCGCGGCGCTCTTGAAGAGCGGCGTATATTACTATGAAATACCCGTGCCGGCTGCTCAGGACAGGGTATCACAACGGCTTTTACAACATGGGCCTGGATCAGGCGCTTCTTGAAGCGGTTGCCGCGGGATCCCTGCCGACGCTGCGTTTTTACGGCTGGAAGCCGGCTGCCGTTTCGGTGGGGTATTTCCAGAGCCTTGCGGATGAGGTTGACCTTGCGGCCTGCAAGCGCCGCGGGGTTGACGTGGTGCGCCGGCTTTCGGGGGGCGGCGCGGTGTTTCATCACGCGGAGATTACCTACAGCATTGTCCTGCCCGTATCGCACCCGCTTGCCGGCAAAACCATCGCGGATTCCTACGGGATTCTGTGCGCCGGCATTACGCGGGGGCTGGCGCTTTTGGGAATTGACGCGCAGTTCGCGCCGATTAACGACATTGTAGTCAACGGCAGGAAGGTTTCAGGCAACGCCCAGACGCGCCGGATGGGATGCGCGCTCCAGCACGGCACGGTTCTTTTGGATAACGCCGAGGCCATGTTCGACCTTCTTACGGTGCCGGTTGAGAAGGTTTCCAGAGACGGCGCGGTTCGGGATGTTACGGAGCGGGTAACGAGTTTGCGCGCGCTTTTGGGGCGGGAGGTTTCTTTGGAAGAGGCGGAGGAGGCGCTTGCCCACGGGTTTTGCGAGGCGCTGTCGCTGGATTTTTGTGCTGATGCCCCCCTCACGGAGGCCGAAGAAACACGTGCGCGGGAACTGGGAGCCGCCAAATTTTCCAACCCCCACTGGCCCGCCGGCGGTTCCATAAGCGTCATGCGAAGCGCCTGTAAGCAGGCAGAGACTGACTAGCTGCCTCCGGCGGTTGGGGGAACCGGTTCCCCCAAACCCCCCGATAACGCGAGACGCCCCGCTCCGAACAACGACCGTCAGCTGACCGGTCCGGCTTAGAGGCGCGGCGCGGGAAGCACTTTTCCATAAGCGTCCCGATACCGCGGCAAAGCGGGCAGAGACTGACTAGTTGCCTCCGGCGGTTGGGGGAACCGGTTCCCCCAAACCCCCCCGATAACGCGAGACGCCCCGCTCCGAACAACGACAAGCCCTGAACAACGCACAACAACGCATGGCTTCCGAACTGCCTGCCATTGCGCGAAGCGTAGCCGCGCCTCAACAGCACTGATTCGCCCAACGGACACGGTGTTGCACCATTCGGAAACAACAGTGCTGAAGCCGTCGGAGACGGGCCGGCGACGGGGGCATATAAGCGTCCTGATACCGCGGCAAAGCGGGCAGAGACTGACTAGTTGCCTCCGGCGGTTGGGGGAACCGGTTCCCCCAAAC
>JAITHR010000134.1 GCA_031279895.1 Spirochaetaceae bacterium | reverse complement strand
AATGACCGATATGCGTAGTGATGTGTTGGAAGACGAAGACTTTGATACCATTCTGTCTTCGGATATTGATTTTTCAGGAACCCTTCGTTTTGAAAAACCTTTTCTTATTCGCGGACGGCTCAGCGGCGAAATAATAGCGCACGGGCTTCTTATGATTGATACGGACGCGGTGGTGGCCGCCACTATCAACGCGCCCCAGGTGATTGTTCGCGGTCTGGTGCGGGGAAATATCACCGCGTCTGACAAAATAGAGCTGACTTCCGGCGGAAAAGTTATCGGCAACGTCCATACGCCCGTGATGTCTATGGAATCGGGATGCCTCTTTAACGGAGTATGCGCCATGGACGAAAAACCCGCGGAACATGAAAGCGTATAGCCTCGTCCTGTGCCTCGTCCTGTGCCTCGTGCCCGCATTGCCCTACGCCCAAACCAGACCGGACGCTCTTTCGGAATACCGGAGCGGCAACTACGAGCGGGCGGTCGCTATCTGTAAAGACGAAATCACCGCCAACAAACGAAACCTCGACGCCCACGTGGTCATCTGCTGGAGCCTTATACGCCTGCACCGGTACGGCGAAGCCCTTGTCTATGCGCGTCAGGGCAGGGGGATAAGCCTCTACGATCCCCGAATTATCGAGATACTCGGTGAAATCAGTTACTACGAGGGACATAATATCGAGGCGCTGCAATACTTTCAGGAATACATTAACCTCGCGCCGGAGGGACTGCGGATCGAGACGGTCTACTATTTTCTGGGGGAAATCTATATCCGCCTGGGGCGCTTCCGCCACGCGGATATTGCCCTGTCCACCGCGGTTCACTGGCAGCCGGGAAACGCCCTCTGGTGGACCAGGCTCGCCTACGCCAGGGAAAACGCCGGGGAGCTTCAGGAGGCGGTTGTCGCGTACCAGCGGGCTTTGGCGCTCAATTCCCAGCTCGTTGACGCACGGCGCGGTCTTAATCGGGCGCGGCAGAGCCTCGGTTCCCGACGGTAGCCTATGGGTTCGCCGATTTCGATAGGGGTGTATACGGTAGGGTGCAAACTCAACCAGCTTGAGAGCGAGGCTGTGGCCCAGTCTTTTCGCGGCGCGGGCTTTCGGGTGTTTCCCTGGAACCCCGGGGCGCCGCCGGCTGAGGGAGCGCCGGACGTGCTGGTGGTCAATACCTGCACCGTAACTTCAAAGGCCGAGCAGAAAGCCCGCCGCGTCATCCGCAAAGCCCTGCGGGACCATCCGAAGTCCGCGCTGGTGGTAACGGGCTGCTACGCCCAGCTTGACCCGAAAGCCATCGAGTCCCTGGGGATGGGAATGGGGATTGAGGGGGAAACGCGGGTTTTCGTGCTTGCCGGCAGCCGGAAGAACGCGCTCCTTGAGCTTCCCGCGCTCCTCGCGGAGGCCGGTAGAGACGGTATTTCCCGCGTCCTTGGGCAATGGCTTGGTACTTCCATGCCCGACGACGAGCGGTTCGGCTTGCAGCCAACGGATTTCGCGTTTCATTCCAGAGCGTTTTTAAAGATACAGGACGGATGTGATAACCGGTGCGCCTATTGCCGGGTGCCGTTGGCCCGGGGGCCGAGCGCGAGCCTGACGGCGGCGCGGGCTCTGGCGGCGCTTACGGAGCTTGAGGCGCGGGGCTACCGGGAAGCGGTGTTGGCCGGCGTGAATATCAGCCAGTACCGAGACGGCGCTCTGGACCTGGCCGGCCTTGCGGCGCGGCTGCTTCAAGGCACGAGCGCCATCGGGCTTCGGTTTTCGTCCCTTGAGCCGGACGGGGTAACGCCGGCTTTGCTTGACACGCTCTCCCACCCTCGCGTGCGGCCCCACTTCCACCTGTCTGCGCAGTCTGGAAGCCCCCTGGTTCTTGCGCGTATGGGAAGGCGGTATACGCCGGAAGTCCTTGGGGAGGTTGCGGGCAGTTTGCGCTCGGTGAAAGACGACCCGTTTCTTTCCTGCGATATTATCGCGGGCTTTCCTGGTGAAACCCCCGAAGCGTTTGAAGAAACCCTGGCCCTGTGCCTGTCCCTGGATTTCGCCCATATTCACGGTTTTCCCTATTCGCGGCGCCCCGGCACTCCCGCGTGGGCCTGTGCCGCGCACGAAGCCGTGCCGGAGCGGGAAGCGCGGGCGCGGGTGGAACGGCTTTTGGCACTGGGGCGCCAGGGCAAACGGCGCTACATCCGGCGGTGGATAGGGAAGACCGTCGGGGGAATCGTTGAGTCCCTTGGGGAACCGGCGGGATTTTCTCTTGTGGTGTCTGACAATTATCTTAAACTACGCCTCGACCGGCCAAAGGGGGATATTCCCCCCAAAGGCGCGGCGGCGCGGTGCCGGATTACCGGTTTCCCTGAAGGGGAGAACGCGCCGTTTGATGCGGCTGCGCGGTGGGAACCCTGATTTTTTCTCCCGCGGTCTTGACAGGGCGCCTGTCAATGGCCTATGATTTCTTGTATTACGACAAGAGAGACTAGCTCATCTGGATAGAGCGTCAGCCTCCGGAGCTGAAGGTGGTGGGTTCGAGTCCCGCGTCTCTCAAACGACCGTGCGGTGCGGCGCTCCCCGTAACCGCTCCTTTTACCGCAAATCACCACAAACCACCACAAACCGCAAAAGCCCTTCTTCCAATGCCGGACGCCGCTATGTCCAAAGAAACCCGATTGGTATATAGTGTGGGTATGCGTAGTATAACGTGTAATTTTAAGGGTAGATGTATAGAGGGAGTCGATTATGCCGGATCGGAATGGCAGAAAGCCGGGTTCTTTTAAAAGGATTATGGCGGTCTTGCAGGAAACGTATCAGGATCTCGAGGAGATTAATCGCGCTGTCAAAGAGACGGCGATTCAAAGGGAAGAAAACGAACGGGAAATCCAAGAGCTTACGCGGCTTTTCAAAGAGATTTCCCTGGAAACCGGAACCGGAACCGGAACCGAAATCGACCGTCGGTTCAAAGAAATCGTCGAGCGGTTCAAAGAGGCCGACCGTCGGTTCAAGGAGACCGACCGGAAGTTCAAAGAAACCGCCGAACGGTTCAAAGAAACCAACCGGAGGTTCAGGGCTATCTCCAGGCGGATCAGGGAAACCGACGGGCGGTCCAAAGAAACCGAGCGCACAATCAGCAGGCTCGGCACCGGCATCGGGCGGCTTATCGAACGCCTGGCAGGGTCCGACATTCTGGAGAAGTTCGGGAAACTGGGCTGCCGGTTCGTCCGTATCTCCCGTAACCACCGCATAAAAGACCCGTCCGGGAGGGTACTCACGGAAATCGACCTCCTCCTTGAGAACGACGAATGTGCGGCGGCGGTGGAGGTAAAATCGCTTTTTACCTATGCGGACGTGAAAGAACACCTCAAAAAGATGAACGTCATGCGGGATTACGGTACTGCCTGTCAGGATACGCGGCGGTACTCCGGCGCCGTAGCCGGCACCGTGATTGAAGACAGGGCGCGGGAGTGCGCCCTGCAAAACGGACTCTATGTGATTGAGCAAACCGGAGACCGTGTACGCATACTCAGCCCCACCCAGCCTCCGGCTGTTTTATAAGCCTCCGGCCAGTACTCCTAAGCAGTCAACGTCAGCTTTGTCGCGGTATCAGGAAGCTTATGGAAAAAAGCTTCTTGTGCCGCGCCTCTAAGCCGGACGGTCAGCTGACGGTCGTTGTTCGGAGCGGGGCGTCTCGCGTTATCGGGGGGGTTTGGGGGAACCGGT
>JAITHR010000096.1 GCA_031279895.1 Spirochaetaceae bacterium | reverse complement strand
ACAGGGCGCCGTGGCCGTAGGCGTCGGCTTTCACCGGCATACAGATACGCGGGCGCGGCCCGATATGGCTGCGGACAGTCTCGATGTTTTTCCCGAACCGGTCAAGGTGGATAAGCGCTTTGGTGGCTCTCATGGTTTTTTTCGGTTTTTCACTTTTCATCATTTTTCATACTGCTGAAGCGCTCCGTATGCGCGGGCGCTTCTTTTGAAAATACCGAAAACAGCACGGTAAGTCAATACCCGCCGTCTCCGCAGCCTCCGGCTGTTTCAAGCATGGCCGCTTGTTGTTTCCGAATGGTGCAACACCCTGTCCGCAGCCTCCGGCTGTTTCAGCATGGCCGCCTATTGTTTCCGAATGGTGCAACACCGTGTCCGGTGAGCGCGTCAGTGCTGTTGAGGCGCGGCTACGCTTCGCGCAACGGCGGGCGGTTTGGAAGCCGTGCGTTGTTGTGCGCGGTAAGGGTTGGGCGTTGTTCGGGGCGCGGCGCGTCTTGCGCTACCGGGGGGTTTGGGGGAACAGGTTCCCCCAGCCGCCGGAGGCAGCTAAACAGACCGTCGTGGTTCGGAGCGGGGCGCAGGAAGCTGTTTGAAACAGCCGGAGGCTGTGCCGCCCGCCGCTGGCGGCTGTTACAGGTTTTCTAGTAGGTCCTCCAGCTTTTCTTTCGCCGAAAGCGGAAGCGCGAGGGTTTTAAGCCGCGATTTTTCTCCTGAAATGACGGCCACGCTCTTTTTGGGGCATCCCAGCAGTTTCGCAAAGAAATCCCGCAGTTCGGCGTTCGCTTTGCCGTGCTCCGGCGCCGCCGCGATTGCCACCCGCAGCCGCCCCTCCCGCGCATCCATAAGGCGCGATCGGGATGACCCGGGCGCCGCCTTGACAGAGAGACGGATCGCGTCTCCCGCAACCCGCATACACGCGCCGTCTCCGCAGCCTCCGCAGTCTCCGGCTGTTTCACCGTCTCCGACGGCTTCATAAGCGTCCCGCGCCGCGCTCCGAACCGCAGCCTCCGGCTGTTCCATAAGCTTCCCGCCCCGCGCCACACCGCCGGCTCTGTCCGCGTACCCCGCAGCCTCCGGCTGTTTTATAAGCTTCCCGCCCCGCGCCTCATTGCCGGCTCTGTCCGCGTACCCGTTCGTTTTCTCCATACCGCCTGCCCTTTCGTTCTTTTCCCCTACCCTACCACACAACACCCCGTCCCCGCTACCGCCTCCGCAGCCGTCTCCGACGGTTTCAGCACTGTTGTTTCTTAATGGTGCAACACCCTGTCCAATTAGCGGGCTTGCACAGCCCAGGCGCGGCTACGCTTCGCGCCGCCGGTCGCGGCTTGGGAGCCGTGCGTTGTTGCGCGTAGTAAGGGGCGGCGCGTCTCTACACACTCTCCGCCAGCTTCAGGCGATTTTCCGGCTACCTTAGACAGCCTCCCCGCCAATACGCGCCGGCTTCCCGCCATGACAAACGGGAGCCCGAATGAAGTATTCGGGAGCCCGGCCAAGTCATTCGGACGTCCGGCCAGAGTAAACGTGCGCAAGTCCGTCGTAAACGTGCGCAAGTCCAACATAAACTTGCGTCAATCCGTCGTAGATTTGCGCACGAACGCAATGGGGAGCGGGAGTTCTCTGTTGGCGCGGGAACCGCCTGCGGCATTGGTACGCGGGAATGGTTTGTTCCTGGTCAAGAACGAGTCATTCCTGGTCAAGAATAGAGTATTCATGGTCAAGAATGGGTTGGAAATAGTCATAGCCGCGTTGGAGACATTCATGCGCGGGTCAGGGATGAATGTTTTTGTGCTGGAGACATTCGTCTGCGTGTTGGAAACGAACGTTTTTGCGCCGGAAACAGTCGTGGCCACTACGGGGAGACTGTGGCTCAAAGCGGGCGGGGACAGCTTAGGGTCGGCGCAAGGCGGGACAGTTATGAAGCCGTCGGAGACGGGCCGGAGGCTGCCGCGCACAACAACGCACGGCTCCCGAACCGCCCGCCGTTGCGCGAAGCGTAGCCGCGCCTGGGCAGCAGCCAGCCCGCTCACCGGACAGGGTGTTGCACTACTCTGAAACAACAGGCGGCCATGCTGTGCCACCCGCCGCCGGCGGGGTGTTGCACTACTTGGAAACAACAGGCGGCCCGTCTCCGACGGTTTCATAAGCTTCCTGATACGCGCTCCGAACCACGACTGTCCGCTTACCACGCCGCGCCCCTTACTACGCACAACAACGCACGGCTCCCGAACCGCCCGCCGTTGCGCGAAGCGTAGCCGCGCCTAAGCAGCACTGACTCGCTCACCGGACAGGGTGTTGCACTACTCTGAAGCAACAGGCGGCCATGCTGAAGCCGTCGGAGACGGGCGGTTGAGGAGGAAGGCGGCGGCAAAGAGGAGCGCCGGAAGGGGGCCTATGATGATTCGGATAACCAGGAGGGAGGCAGCGCTTTGAACCGCGTCGGCTTCATAGCCCCCAAGGGACAGGAGAAGACCGGAGAGAAACACCGAAAGGGCCTGGCCGGTTTTGGCCGCGAACGTCCAGATGCCGTAATAGGCGCCCTCCCGCGACTCCCCGGCGCTCCGGTTTTCCCGCCCCTTTTCCCGCTCGATGGCATCGGGAACCATCGCGAAGGGCGCCACGTAACTAAACCCCACCCCGATACCCGCATAACACATAAGCGCAAGGAAAAAAAGCGGGCCGAGGAGGTGGCCGAACGCGAAAAGCGCGGCGCAGGACGTGCCGAGTATCACGAAACAGATCTGGTAGGTGCGGCGTTTGCCTATCCTCTTGGAAACCAGCACCGACACCGGAATACACGCCATAGCCACCGCAAGCAGAACCACCATGGCTTTGGTGGTCAGCGCCTCGTCTCCGTAGAGGTATTTGGTATAATAGTGCAGGATGCTCTGAAGAAAGGTGATGCCCATAAGGTGGAGCGCGTAGGTTCCCAGCAGCGTGAGAAAGGCGCGGTTGGCAAACACCGCTCTATAGGCGGCGAAAAACCCCTCCCGCGGCGCCGGCGCCGGCTTTTCTTTGGTGCCGAAGAACGCGGCGAGGGCGCTGAGCGCCGCGACGCCTCCCAGCGCGAATCCCATCACCGAAAAGCCGGTTGCCTTGTCCGGGAACCGGCTTACCAGAGGCTGCACCGCCGCGGCGCCGGCAATGGTCCCGAAAACCGCGGCGCCGAACCGGTATCCGTTAAGGCTCGTGCGCTCGTGGTAATCGCCGGTAAGGTCCGGGGTGAGGGAGGAATAAGGCACCGCCACAACCGTGGCGCACGTATTAAACAGTATGAGGGCAAAGACCGCCCAAAGCATAAGCGCCGCCGGACTTCGGACGCCGCCCGCCGAAAGGGGACCGGTAAAAAAGAGCCAGAACGCCCCCATGAGCGGAACCGCGCCGAACAGAAGGTAGGGCCGGCGCCGGCCCCAGCGGGTACGGGTTCGGTCCGAAAGGTAGCCCATAACCGGATCCGTAACCGCGTCCCACGCCTTCCCCGCCATCACCGCCGCGCCCGCAAGGGATGCCGGCAGCCCCACCGTATCGGTAAGGTAGGTAAGCGCCCAAAACCCCATCACCGTAAAAACCATGTTCCCGCCCAAATCCCCAATGCCAAATCCCAGTTTGTCCCGTATCCGTAATCCCATGCGTCCCAGCATACCCCCGCCCGCCAAAAACCACAACAGCCCAGCCTCCGGCTGTTTCACCGTCTCCGACGGCTTCAGCACTGTTGTTTCAAAGTAGTGCAACACCTTGTCCGTTGGGCGAGTCAGTGCTGTTAAGGCGCGGCTACGCTTCGCGCAGTCTCCGGTTGTTTGCAAGCACCTCCCCAAACCAGCCTCTACGCCACCTAATCACGCCGCCGCGCCCACCAAGCCGACTCCGACGTTCACTAATCCGCCCTCCGCCTTCCCTAAACCGCCCTCCGCCCCACCTAATCACGCCTCAAAGCGACCTAGCCGCACTCCCAGGTCAGCAAATCCCGCCTCCGCGCTCCCCAAACCGGCCTCCGCGCCCACTAATCCGGCCTCCGCGCCCGCTAATCCCGCCTCCGCACTCCCCAAACCGACTCCGACGCTCCCTAAACACGCCGCCGCGCCACCCAAACCGACTCCGACGCTCCCTAATCACGCCGCCGCGCCACCCAAACCGGCTCCGACGTTCACTAATCCCGCCTCCGCACCACCTAAACACGCCTCCACGCTCCCTAATCACGCCTCCGCGCCTACCAAACCGACTCCGACGTTCACTAATCCGCCCTCCGCGCTCCTCAAACCGACCTCCGCGCCCACTAAACCGGTTCCGACGCTCACTAAACCGCACTCCGCCCCACCTAAACACGCCCCGAAGCGACCCAATCCCACTCCCAGGCCACACAATCCCGCCCCGAATCCACCCAACCGCGCTCCCAGGCCAGCAAATCACGCCGCCGCGCTCCCCAAACCAACTCCTCCTTTAGTTAAATCCGACTCTGCTTTAGTTAAATCCGACTCTGCTTTAGTTAAATCCGACTCTGCTTTAGTTAAATCCGACTCTGCTTTAGTTAAATCCGACTCCCGTTTAGTTATACGCGGGTCTGCTTTAGCTACATCCGAGTCCGCCTTATGGAGACGGGACTCCGTTTTACGTGTTTTTGCCTCGGAAAGAGTTCTTTTTACTTCGCGGACAGTCATGCGCGACTTGGAGAAACGTTCCTTTGCCCCGGAGGAACGTTCTTTAGACTCGGAAATAACTCGTATAGTACGCCGTTTACTGCGATATGCCGCTGTTTGGTACGGTTTGGTGTCGTATTTCGCACCGCCCTAAGCGGTTGTTGTCCGCTTGGAGGCGAGTTTGTGTGGCCTGGGAGTGCGGTTAGGTCGCTTCGGGGCGGGTTTTGGTGGCCTGGGAGTGGGTTTAGGTTGCTTGGAGGCGGGGTTGGGTCGCTTGGGAGTAGAGTTGTGTGGTTTGCGGGTGCGGTTGGGTCGCTTCGGGGCGGGATTTGCTGGCCTGGGAGTGCGGTTAGGTCGCTTTGAGGCGGGATTGTGTGGCTTCGGGGCGCGGTTGGGTCGCTTTGAGGCGGGGTTAGGTGGCCTGGGAGCGTGATTGTGTCGCTTTGAGGCGGAGTTGTGTGGCCTGGGAGTGCGGTTGTGTCGTTTGCAGGCGGGATTTGCTGGCCTGGGAGTGCGGCTAGGTGGCTTTGAGGCGGGATTTTGTGGCTTTGAGGCGTGTTTAGTGAACGTCGGGGTCGGTTTGGGTGGCGTAGAGGCGTGGTTAGTGAACGTAGGAGTCGGTTTGGGGAGCGTAGAGGCGTGGTTAGTGAACGTAGGAGTCGGTTTGGGGAGCGTAGAGGCGTGGTTAGGGAACGTCGGGGTCGGTTTGGGTGGCGCGGGGGCGGGATTAGGGAACGTCGGGGTCGGTTTGGTGTGTGCGGAGGCGTGATTAGTGAACGTCGGGGTCGGTTTGGGGAGTGCGGAGGCGTGGTTTTGTGGCCTGGGAGCGTGATTGTGTCGCTTCGGGGTGCGGTTTGGTGGCCTGGGAGTGCGGTTGGGTGGCTTCGGGGTGCGGTTTGGTGACCTGGGAGCGCGGTTGGGTGGCTTCGGGGCGTGATTTGCTGGCCTGGGAGTGCGGTTAGGTGGCTTCGGGGCGTGATTAGGTGGCGCGGAGGCGTGATTAGGTGGCTTCGGGGCGGGGTTGGGTCGCTTGGGAGTAGAGTTGGTTTGCGGGTGCGGTTGGGTCGCTTCGGGGCGGGATTTGCTGGCCTGGGAGTGGGTTTGTGTCGCTTCGGGGCGTGGTTTTGTGGCCTGGGAGTGCGGTTGGGTCGCTTCGGGGCGGGGAGAGGGTATGCGGGCTGCGTGAGGCGCCGGGCAGGACGCTTATGTGCCTCCGCCGCTGGCGGCAGTCGTTGGCCCGCTATGAGCCGCTTTGCGGGACGCTTATGGAGACGGCTGCGGCTGCGGCGGCAACGGGAGCCGGTGTTGTCATGTCAACGCCGGCGCGCTTCAGGGATTCCAGGGGGAAACAGGAGCCGCCGGATTTGAGAAACGTGAAATAGTCGTCCCTTTCCGCTTTTCCGCCGCCCAGCACCCGATCCGCCAGAGCCAGCGCCGCGGAAATGCCGGTCGCGTATTTATACACGTAGAACGCCCGATAGAAATGGGGGATGCGCAGACATTCGAGGTCGCTTTCCTCCTCCAGCACCATCTCAGGCCCGAAGTATTTCTCCAAGAGCCGGCGGTATTCGGCGCGCAGCACCTCCAGTGTCAGCGGGACGCCCCGCTCTTCAAGCGCGTGGGTCAGGCTTTCAAACTCGGCGAACATAACCTGGCGGTACAGCGTGGCCGCCAGGTTATCGGCGTGTTTCTGGACAAGAAAGGCGCGTAATTCCGCGCTTTCCGCACGGGAGACCCAGTAACGGAAAAGCAGTTCCTCGTTAAAGGTGCTGGCAACCTCGGCCTCGAAAATTGTGTACCGGTAGTGGGGGAACGGGTTGGAACGGGCGCTGTACCACGAGTGCATCGAATGTCCCGCTTCATGGGCAAGGGTAAACACGTCCCGCAGGCTGTCTTCCTTGTAGTTCATAAGGATATACGGCGCCCCGCAGTAACTACCGGAGGAAAACGCGCCGGAGCGCTTCCCCTTGTTCTCGTAGCGGTCGGCCCAGCGTCCCAAAAGGCCGGCGCGCAGGGTGTCGACATACTCGGATCCCAGGGGGCTGAGGGCCTCGGTGATGAGGTCAACGGCCTGGTTCCAGGTGGTACGCGGGAGTGCGCGGGCAGGGGGCCGGGCGTACACGTCATAGTGGCGCAGCGTGTCGACCTTGAGATCCTGTTTGCGCCGGCGGTAATACTCGTGGAGCGGCGCGAGGTTGTCGTGTACCGTGGCCACGAGGTTGTCGTAGACCTCCTCCGGCACGTTGTCCGGGAAGAGGTGGGCAGCGCGGGAGGAGGAAAAGCCGCGTACCCGCGCATGGATGGCGTCCTGTTTCACTGACGCGCCGTAGAGCGCCGCGAGGGTGTGCTTGTGCCGCTCGAATTGGCGGTAAAACGCGGTATAGGCGCGGCGCCGGAGGTCCCGGTCCGGGCTTTCCATGAACACCGACCAGGTTGACTGGGAGAGGGGGCGCGGTCCTTCGGGGGTATCCAGGGAACCGAAATCCATATCCACGTTGGTAAGCAGGGAGAACGCGCCGGAGGAAGCCTGTTCCCCCTCGCGAAAGAGGGCCAGGAGGCGCTCTTCCTTGTCGCTTAGGATGTGGGGCTTGTACCGGAGGAGTTTGCGGAGGTATACCTGATACTCGTCTTTTATGCGGGGGTGGAGGAGGAAACGCGCCATAACCTCGTCCGGTAGGGCCTGCAATTCCGGCGCGGCCCAGGAGAGCGCGGCCTCGTGTTTTGCCGAGACCATGAGAATGCGGCCCGCCATGACCCGCGCATTGTTGTCCCCCTCGTCCTCGGTCTCTCTGAGGTCGCTGTAGGAGAAGAGCCGCTCCTCGCGCATATCCAGGTCCTTCGCGAAGTCAAGGTAGTCCGCAAGGTGTTCCGCCGATGTTCCTAGGGTTCCGCGGAATCCGGCGGCTGCTTCCGCTTTTTGTTCGTACTCCCGCAGGGCTTCCTCCCACTCCTTGTCAGAGGAGAAAAGGGTGGAAAGGTCCCACGTATCGCCGCGGTCCACGTCGGACCGGTTCGGAATGGTTTTA
>JAITHR010000077.1 GCA_031279895.1 Spirochaetaceae bacterium | reverse complement strand
TTCGCGTCTATTTTTCTTGGTGATGACATCAATGGGTTGTTCAGGCTCATCGGGCTGGATTTTATGCAGTTCGGCGTACTGACCATACTCATTGGCCCGCTCATCGGGTTTTTTATCATTATCGTATCCCGTTTTCTGGCGGAACAATTACGATTATGGGCGGCACTGGTCAATAATACCAAACAGCTGCGGCTTTTCGTAGCCCTAATCAATGCCGTGAGAGAGACGGCGGCGAACTTACATAAGTGAAGCGGAGCGCCCTGAAGCGGACAGGCTGGGTGTGAGCCGCGGCACATGACGCTTATGAAACCGTCGGAGACGGGCGGAGGCTGCTTAGAGACGGCGGGGGTTGAGGGCGTCCCGGAGGGCTTCGCCTATGAGTTGGAAACACCCGATTGAAAGGATGATGCCGGTAACGGTCAGAAGTAGCGCCAAAGGGTTGACCTGCATATATGAACGCGCTTCGTTCAGGATCGCGCCCCATTCGGGAGCGGGCGGACGCACGCCAAGCCCGATAAACGACAGGGAAGAGATGCCGGTAATAACCGAGCCGATGTGGAGTGCGCCGAATACCGCCAGGTGCGGCGCCGTATGGGGGAGGACGTGGAGGAAAAGCACCCGCCACTCCCCGCTTCCCGAAAGGCGGGACGCGGCGACGAACTCTTTTTCCCGCAGGGTTTTGGCCACGCTGCGGGCGATGCGCGCCGGCTCGACCCAGTACACCGCCATCATAGCGGCCATGAGGTTCGGAAGTCCGGGGCCGAGGAGCGCCGCGATGACCAGCGCGAGGATGATGCTTGGGAACGAGAGGAGGATGTCGATAACCGTTAGGGCCAGCCGGTCGAAAACCCCGCCGAAAAACCCCGCGCCGGATCCGATAACCAGTCCGGTAACGATAATCACCCCTTCAACCAGCGCGGCGCTTCCCAGCGTGGTCCCGCAGCCTGTGATAACGCGGGAGAGGATGCACCGCCCCAGATCATCCGTTCCCAAGGGGTACGCGGCACTCGGCGGGGCCAGGGCGTTCCCGATGTTCGTCTCAAGAGGGTCGTGCGGCGCGGCAAAGCGCCCGAAGAGCGCTACTGTAGTAAAAAAAAGCGCCAGAACCAGTCCGGTGATAAAGAGCGGGTTGCGGAGTGCGGTTCTCAGGGTTCTAAGCACGAGTCCGGCTCCGTTCTCTCAGGCGGGCGCGGGGGTCGAGGAACAGGCAGGCTATATCAGCCGTAAGGTTCGCCGAAACGAAAACCACCGCGAAAAGAAGCGCACAGCCCTGCACCACGGGATAATCGCGGCGCAGCACCGCGTCGATAAAGTATTTTCCCACCCCGGGCCAGCTAAAGACCTTCTCCACCACCGCCGATCCGCCCAGAAGGGTCGCGAAACTCATGCCGAAGGAGGTCGTTATGGGTATCAGCGCGTTTTTCAGCACGGCGCGGAGTATGTCCCGTTGCCGCACCCCACGTGCCCGCGCCGCCCGGACGTATTCTTTGGAGAACTCCTCAAGAAGCACGGCGCGTATGAAGCGGGCGTAATAGGCCGCGGCGCCTGCGGAGAGGGTCAGCACCGGAAGCGCCAGATGCGCCTTCGTGCCGGCGCCGAAAGAGGGGAGCCACCGGAGCCGGACACTGAAAAGGAATATGAGAAGCAGGCCCAGACAAAACGAGGGAACCGACATCACCACCAGAAGAACCGCCCGCGCCGCACGGTCAAACCGGCGGTTCAGCGCGGACGCGAGGGCCAGGGGGAACGCGGCGAGGAGTATCGCCGGTATGACCGGCGCGGTAAGGCGGAGTGTCCAGCGGAAATGGCGGGCCAGAGCGGTCCGCACCGGCTCGCCGGTTGTAAGGGAGGTTCCCAGATTGAGGCGGAAGACGTCCTTAAGCCACGCGAGGTACTGGGCAGCCAGGGGCCGGTTAAGCCCCAGTTGTTCCCGAATGGCCGCCACCGCTTCCGCCGAAGGGTCCAGCCCCAGTTCGCGCAGCCGGAGATAGGCCCCGTCCCCGGGCGCTGCCCGCATGAGGAAAAAGACGAGCGCCGTAACGCCGAAGAGGGTGGGGAAAAAGTGAAGCAGGCGTCGGACAAGCAGTTTTCTCATTTTTATAATCTTCGAGGAACAGCGGAAGGCGCGGCCTGCGGGCGGGCGCTTCCGCAGCGCCCCGCGTTACGGCGCGTCGATTACCGCGTCTTTCAGCGCACGGTTAATATGCCAGCAACCGGAAGAAATAGAGAAGTTACGGATATTCTTTTTGGCAAGCCGGAGGCTGTTCCGGTGGTACACGATCAATACCGGCGCGTTGTCCATGATTTCCCGCTGGATGTCCCAGTGCAGCGCCCGCCGCTTTTCCCGATCCATCGTGATCTCAAGTTCGTTAATGAGACGGTCGAGCGGCTCTGACGTATATACCTTGTAGTAGCTCTCGGAGTGCCAGTATCCCCGCCGGTAATGGAAAGACGGGTCGTCAGTGGGAATAAAGGACTGGTCCGTGAGGATCATGTCATAGTTCTTGGCCTCTTCAAGATCGTCGAGGGCCGCGGCCTCCACCGGATTAAGGGCAAGGTCAACCCCCGCCGCCCGCAGCGCGTCCTGTATTGCTTGGGCAAGGAGCGCGTGCTCCGCGTTCGCGGCCCCGTAGGTGAGCGTGAGGCGCAAGGGCTGGGAACCCCGCACGCGCACGCCCCCGGGCCCGCTTGTCCAGCCGTTCTCTTCAAGGAGCGCCTTGGCGCGGGACAGGTCGTAGGAGGGATTTTTCACCTGCGGATTAACCAGATCCCCGTAGGCCGGGGAAAAGAAGCCGGAAGGCGGGGACGCAAGCCCCGGAAGCAGGTTCGCCACCATAGTATTGAGATCAAGGGCGTGTCCAATGGCCCGGCGCACCGCTTTATTATCAAGAGGCGGGCGGCTCAGGTTATAAAAAAGCGCGCCTGACGTGTTCTGTACGGTTTTGATAATCTGGAAGCGCGGGTCCGCGGCAAGGCGTTTAACCGCCGGCAGGGACTGGTAGCCGCTCATCATGTCGATCTCCCCGGCCTCCAGCGCCGACGCTCTGGCCTGGGGGTCCGTAATGACCTTAAAGGTGATTTTCCGTATATGCGGCGGGCCTCCCCAGAATCCGTCGTATGCCTCAAAGACAAACTCCCGATCCCGCTCCCATTTCGTCAGTTTATACGGCCCGGACCCGACGGGCTTCGTGATACTGCCGTCGCTCTGGATGACCTGCGGGCTTACCATGCTCAGGGCGGTACGCGCAAGGTTGGAGCTTAGGGTATAGGTGGGATGTTTCATCTGGAACACGAGCGTATAGGGATCCGGGGTTTCGACCCGCTCCGTGTCGCTCAGGCCGGGGTATCCGTCAAGGCGCTTGAAGTTGGCAAGGGCGGCTTCGGCGTTCCAGGGGGTTCCGTCGTGAAACGTCACGTTTTTGCGCAGATGAAACGTCCAGACCATCCCGTCTTCGCTCATAGTCCATGACTCCGCCAGTGCCGGCGCCTGTCTGAACTGGGAATCCATCTCCACAAGGCCGTTATACACTAAAATCTGGGTATCGTCGAGCATCCCTTGGGCGGGGTCGATATGCCGCAGGTCAAACTGGTCCCCTATGACCAGTTCCTGCGCCGGTTGCGCCGCGGCGCGTTTTTGCGCTTTGGGGCTTGGGTAGGCCGCTGCGGTCAGGGCGCAGAGCGCCGCGACGCAGATTCCTGTTTTCTTCATGGTGTTACTCCTCTGTGTGCTGTACCTTCAGGCCGTATCGCGTCGCATTCATTGCGCACGTTTTGCATAGATGGTTTTTTGTAGGGAGCCTCTTCTAAACGCGGGCATTCATTGCCCGCCGCGTGCTCTCTTGCCTTTAAGTATAGTATAACCTGCCGCCTCCGACCAGCCTCCGCAGCCTCCGGCTGTTTCAAAAGCGTCTTGCAGAGCGGCTCAAAGCGGGCGAAGACTGCTTAGGGGCGCGATGCGGGCCGCGCTTATGGGCCTCCCGCCGCTGGCGGGCCGTCTCCGACGGTTTCATAAGCTTCTTGCCACGAGCCTCAAGTAACGACGGTCTGCTTCCGGCGCCGCGCCTCTAAGCAGACAGTCGTGGTGTGAGCCGCGGCGCCGGAAGCCGTTTAAAACAGCCGGAGGCTGGCCGCCGGCGGGTTACATGGTTTCGAGAAAGGGGATGCAGATAAGGTCGAGCGCGTCTTTTAACACGAAAAGCGCGGCGCGGGCAAGGTGGAGACGGGTCGCGGCAAGGTCCTCGGTTTCGGCGTTCAACATAGGACATTCATGGTAAAAGCGGCTGAAAGATTTGGAAAGCTCGTAAAGGTAGCCCGCCACAAGGGACGGGTCTATGCGAGCCGCAGCCTCCGCGATAACCGGCGGGTACTCGGCAAGGCGCTTTACAAGCTCCCACTCGGATTCCGTGCGGAGCAGCGCGGGACATACCGCGCCTTTCGGACACGCTTCTTTTTGCCTACGGAGAAGGGACGAGAGGCGGGCGCCCATATATTGCAGGTACGGACCCGTATTCCCGTTAAACGAGAGGGACTCCTGGGGGTTAAAGAGCATATCCCGTGCGGGAGAGGCGTGGAGGAGGTAGTAATGGAGCGCCCCAAGCCCTATCTTTTCGGACGTCTCCTCAAGGTCGCGGACCGCCTCTTCCCGCTCCTTTTCCCGTATCTCCCGTTTTGCCATATCCCGAAGCCGGTCGAGAAGGTCGTCGGCGTCCACGACCGTACCCTCGCGGCTTTTCATCCGCCCGTCGGGAAGGTATACCATGCCGTAAGAGAGATGGAAAAGGGATTTCGCCCAGGGGAAACCCAGTTTTTCAAGAATGGCGAAGAGCGCTTTGAAGTAGTACTGCTGCTCGGATCCCACCACAAATACCAGCCGGTCAAACCGCCAGTCCTGATGGCGCAGGATGGCGGTGCCGATGTCCTGGGTAATATAGAGGGACGTGCCGTCATTGCGGAGCAGCACTTTCTTATCAAGCCCCTCGGATCTCAGGTCAGCCCAGACCGCGCCGTCGGATTCCCGATAGAACAGCCCCGCGTCCAGCCCTTTGAGTATCTCCGCTTTGCCCCGAAGGTACGTCTCGCTCTCGAAATAGTACCGGTCGAACGATATGCCGGTGCGCAGGTACGTCTCTTTCATGCCGTCCACGGCCCATCTGTTCATCTTTTCCCAAAGCGCCGTTACGTCCGCGTCCCCCTGTTCCCACAGGCGGAGCATGGACAGGGCATCGGCTTCGGCGCCGGGGTTTTCCTTTGCGAGCGCGTTGAAGCGCACGTACCACGCGCCGACGAAATGATCGCTTTTCACGCCGACCTCTTCCGGGGTCTTCCCCTCCCCGAAGGCGCGGTAGGCAAGCATGGACTTGCAGATATGGACGCCCCGATCGTTTATGATACAGACCTTACGCACTTCGGCGCCGCAGGCGCGGAGGATGCGGGACACGCTCTCGCCTAACACGTCGTTCCGCAGGTGGCCCAAGTGGAGGGGCTTGTTGGTGTTTGGGCTTGAGAATTCGACCATAATACGGGAGCCGCGCAGGGTTTCGGGACGCCCGAAGGGCCGCGTCGTATCGAATATCGCCGCAAGGATGTCCGCGGCAAAGGCGGCGCGGTCAAGGTGCACGTTGACATAGGGGCCTTCCGCACGGGCATCTCCGTGTGCCGTACCGCATATCGCTGCGGCCACTTCCCCGGCAATACGCGCCGGCGCTTTTTTAAGCGTCTTGGCAAAGGCGAACATGGGAAACCCCAGATCCCCGAACGCGGGGTCCGGCGGGATTTCCAGAACCACCGCATCAGGGTCAACGGCTCCCGCGTCCCCGCTTCCCCCGCGGGAAGAGAGGGTTGTAACCGCCGCGGCGATTTTTTCTTTCCAAAAGCGCTTGAAATCAAACGAACTCATAGGGTATTCCTCGGCTTATAAAGATGTTTTTTTTGCCGGCGGCATCGGGACCGGACAGAGGGCGAACATACGGGTATACCGCTCCCCTTCGCGCCGGAACGACCCGAGCCGCTGGTCGCAAGCGGTGCAGTCCTCGCATACCGCGATATTCCGTATCCCGGCGTGTACGAGGAGGCGGGCGTTGGCGGCCTGGAGGTCCATGGACCAGAGTCCCGCCTCCTCCCGCGCCACGGGTCCCAGTGGATAGGCTCCGCCTTCCCCGCCGAACCGCGCCGCGAAGTCCCGCGCCCGCCCTTCCGGGACCTCGTAGCAGCACTCCCTGACGCAGGGCCCCAGTATGGCCGCCGTCTCTTCCGGGCGGGTGTGCCAGATCTCCCGCATACGCGCAAGAGCCCGAAGACTTATGCCGGTGCCTCTCCAGCCGGAGTGGACCAGGGCGAAAACGCCCCGCTTCGGGTCATGGAGAAACACCGGAAGGCAGTCCGCCACAGTAACCGAAAGGATCGCGGCAGGGTCGTCCGTTACGATGCCGTCCCCCTCGGCCTCCGGCACGTTCCGCTCCGCGACCCGCACTTCTTGTCCGTGAACCTGTACGCACGAAAAGACCCGCGACGGGTCAAGCCCCAGGCTCCGGCAGAATTGCGCCCGCGCCCCCGGGACATCTGCTTTTTCGGTTGTGCCGGCATCGCGGCACGAGAGCGCGGCGAAGGCCGGAAGGGGCGCGTTATCCATAATAAAGGGAAAGTACGCGGCGTTTCCGGTAAAAGAGAGGCGGAACGGGTAGACGGTATAAGGCGGGGCGGGCATTACTGGCTGTCCAGGTCCAGCACCGTTATATCTTCCAGTATGGAGAGGGTTTGCTGGAACTTCTGGATAACGTCGCGCATGGTAGTAAGAAAGGTCATGCCCTTTACCGTAACCGTGGTGGCAATGTCCGTGGTTTCGTCTTTTGCCATGAAGCGGGACATATTGATAAGCGTGGTGTATTCTCCGTTGCTGTCTTTGGTAATAATGGCGGTGAGCATGGTAATAAGCCCCTCTATCGAGGTTTTGGTGCGGCTTATAAGTTCCTCCGCCTCGTCGGTGGCGTCGTCAAGCACCACTTGTATCTTCCGGCGGCGGGACTGGAGGGAGTTTTCGGACAGCGCGAGGGCGTAGCGCTTTCCGTAATCCCCGGCCCCGCTAAGCTGGGTGTCGAGCTGTTTAATATCGTCTTCCAGTTTAATCAGGTTGTTATAGTTCTCGGTGAACACCGTGCGGTTTTCCCGCCGTGCGAACTTCCCGTCAATAAGAATGTTCCGCAGCCCGTTATTGATATTATTGATAAACACGATCGAATAAAACGTGAGGAGGAACGAGAGGCTGAACGTGCCGTTAATGGGAAGGCCGTCGGGGTTTTCCTCGCTGTACACGTGCTCCATGTGTTTCATGTCCTTGCCGTTGAAAAAGGACTTAAGCGAATCCATAAGGCCCTGCTGCCGGCGCATACTCCGAAACTCCGAAAGCTGCTGCTCGATACGCTCCCGCCAGTAATCGTGGTACACCACGAACCAGTCCTCACCGCCGGTAATGGGCCTGGTGTTAAGGCCGAGGTTCCTGCCGGCGCACCGGAGAATAACAGTCAGGGGTATCTCCTTGTTGAAAGTGCGGATGGCGATAAGGGCGTTCTCCGCTTTGCCGAGGAGGTCCCGCATCTCCATATCCATCCCGGATTCGTCGTCGTCTTCCATCTTTTCATGGAGGATAAACACGAAAAGCGACTCGATAAGGGGCATACTCGGGGGATCCCGAAAGGAAACCAGAATGTTGTTGAGGTTTTCGAGGGACTCAAGCATAACGTGCGCCGGACTGGTGTGGCCCTGGAGAAGCGGATCGAACGTAAAACTCAGAAGCACCCGCTCGTAGCGGAAGGAGGCGAGGTTTTTGAGGCACTCAAGGGAGCGGGCGTGTTCGTACATCACCGCCCGCTGTTCCTGGGTAATCTCGTTAATGGCCTCGTTCATCTCGTGAAACGCTGTTTTTCGCAGGTCCGCCTCTTTGAAATCCGGGAACCGTTTGGCGATTACGTGGGGGTTGGTCTGGGTCTGGAGGCGCTCGTGTATCTCGTTCATTTCAAGGGAACCGAGAAACGCATAAAACGCCCCCTTGTCCCGATTGATGCTCGTGTCGAGGGCGCTGTAGAAAAAGCGCGCCCCGTCCCGCATTTCCACCAGCGTATCGTAAAACAGCGGGAGGAGGAGGTTCCGTTTATAATCGAAGACCCCCGGCGCGGTGGTGAGGATGTGTTTGCCCAGTTTATGTATCTGGCTTTCTTCAAAAAGTTTTACCTGGCTTATGGTCTTAAAAAGGCTCATGATAAAAAAACGCAGGTGCTGATACCACGGGAGGTTTGCGAACTGCTCCGCAACGTCCATAGCCGGAAGGTTGTCGCCCTTATCTTCGTACAAAGGGTCGTTTGAGATATTGGATTGGACTGTAAGCCGTTCCAGGAGATGATTTCTTTCTTCTAAACTCATTTCAGATACCAGCCGAGAAAAAGTCCCGTTTTCTGTCATAATAAAATTATAATAAGTGTCAATACAAGCTAGGTCAACCCCCCATTCCCGCCAGCCTCTGGCTGTTTCAGCACTGTTGCTTCCGAATGGTGCAACACCCTGTCCGTTGAATGGGCTTGATACTACTTAGGCGCGGCCCGCCGGCGGCGGCGGCACATAAGCGTCATGCGAAGCGCGGCAAAGCAGGCCGCCTCCGGCGGTTCCATAAGCGTCTTGTGAAGTGCGGCAAAGCGGGCGAAGACTGCTTAGGGGCGGGGCGCGGTACGCGGCTGCGGGAAACGGGGGTCAAAGAATGAGAGGGATACTGCGGTAAGGCCCAGAAAGGAGCCGCGCCGCACGCCGCCGTACAAAAGGTCGTTGAGGATCGGAAACCCAAGCCACGCCAGGTGGCAGCGAATCTGGTGCCGGAACCCGCGGGCTATCTGAACCGTAAAAACGGTCACGTCCCGGCAGGATAGCGCCTTAATGACCTTCGTGCGGTAGGGCTTTCCCTGATCCCAGGCTATATTCCCGCGCTCCGCACGAAGCGCCGGGCGCACCGCCTTTCCCCCCGGGCCGAAAGGCCGGAAAGGGCTTGCGATGACGCACGGCGCACCGGTAAAAGCCGGCGCCGGCGGAAACCCTTTGAGTGGCGGCGCGTTCCGGCACACGGCGCGATAGGTTTTGATAAAAAGCCCCAGCTCCTGCTGGGCGCGGAAAGTATCGAGCGCCTTCTGCGTCTTTGCCGCAAGGGTCAGCCCCGCGGTCTCGTAGTCCAGGCGGTGTACCATCCCGCCTTCCCACTCATGGGCGCCCCGCGCCGCCAGAACCTGCGGATACCCCGCCGCGCACCAGTCGAGGAGGGTTCTTCGGGTCTTTACCGTGTTGTCTTGGGAGAAATACTGCTGTTTCAAGGGAACCGTGTGCATGAGGGGCGGCTTATACACCACAAGATAGGACGGGCGGTCTTCCACCGTAAAAGGCGTGAGTGCCGCAGGCGGTTCCCCCGCATATTCCGGCGGACTCACCGCGCATACCGCTCCGAGTCTTCTATGCGGGCAAGCACCGTTTCAAAACAGCCCAAATCCCAGGCCGCGTCAAGGACGCCGTACTTGTTCCGTATCATCTGCGCCCGCCGTGCGGCGGCAATGGCCGCGGACCGGCTCAGGTTGACGGCTTCCGGCGTGAGGGGGCAGGCCGCCCGGCCCAGTAATTCCCGCAGTTCCGCGTAGGGAGGGAGCCTTCCGAGAACCGCCTGCCGGATTTCGCGCCAGTTGTCCAGAAATCCGGCGTTTACCCGCCGCGCCGTCTCGGGGCCCATAAACTTTTCCCGCACCGTCTTCAGCACCGCGCCACGCGCCGGAGAACGGGAAAACGCCCGGGACGCCTCTTCCTCCCGCGCCGCAAGGTCCGGTCGGACAAAACAGGCGGGCGCCGGCGGCGGCCCTTCGGGATCCGCAAAAAAGACCTCGGTAAACGCGGCGGTCAAAAGCGTGCCTATCGTTACCTTGTGGCCGTGGGTTACCGGCGCCCCGTGTTCCGTTGAAAGGCCGTCCATCTCCCAGACATGACTAAACGAGTGTTCCGAGCCGGACACCGGTCGGGAGTTCTTGTGGTACTGCATGGCGAAGCCCGTAACCGCCAGCGCGCCGAACAGTGCCTCCACCGCGCCCGCGTCCCCCTTTGCCGCGTCAACCGAGCGGCCAAGCGCGTCCATAAGGGGGGTTTGGGTCATGGCCCAGGCTTTCCGGTCAACAGGCTCCGCCCCGGGCGCCCCGAACTCCCCGGCCTTTTCCGCGATAATCCAGTCGGTTCCCGCGGTGATTTTCCCGGCCAAATCCCCGAAGCCCGAAGAGGAAAGGTACGCCGGAGACGCGCCAAGCACGGCGGTATCCGCCACCACGGCCCGCGGCGCGCTACACGCGAGGGTCTGCTTGAAGCCTTCAAAGAGAAGCGCCGCGCCTGCCGAGGTGTACCCGTCAACCGACGCGGCGGTGGGTACGCAGAGGTAGGGAAGACCCCGTTCAAAGGCGGCCCGTTTCACCACGTCGTTTACGGTGCCGCTCCCGACCGCAATCGGCACCGGATTTCCCGCATCCGATACGCCGGAGAAAAAATCCAGCGCGGTCTTCACATGGGCGTAATCCGCGTGTATTCCCGGGGGGAACACAAAGGACTTTACCGCAAAGCCGGCGCGTTCAAGTTCCTTTTGAAGGAGTTTCCCCGCCGCCTCGTAGGTACGGGGCCCGGCCACAAGGCAGCAGACCGGAGACGCGCCGAAATACTCCCGCAGCGCCGCGGGGGTCTCTTTGAGCGCGCCGTCCTTCACAACGCACAGCGCGGTTTCACTGGCGGCCCGAAGACAGTCCTCAAGGGAAAGGCCCGGTGCCGCATCATTTTCATTCACCATACCCTATGGTATCATTTCTCTTATTTTCTTACCAGCCTCCGGCGGCCTCCGCCGTCTCCGACGGTTTTAAACATGGCCGCCTGTTATTTCAAAGTAGTGCAACACCTCGTCCGGTTACTTCGCTGGTTGCTGTTGAGGCGCGGCTACGCTTCGCGCAGCCGGTCGCGGTTTGCAAGCGCCGCGTTGTTGTGCGCAACAGCCTCCCCGCAGTGGCCACGACCGTCTCCGGCGCAAAAACATTCGTTTCCAACTTGAAAACATTCGTTTCCAGGGCGCAGACGAATGTTTCCAACGCGGCCATGACTATTCCCAACCCATTCTTGACCAGGAATGACTCATTTCTGACCAGGAATGACTCATTTCTGACCAGGAATGACTCATTTCTGACCAGGAATACTTCATTTCTGACCAGGAATACTTCATTTCTGACCAGGAATACTTCATTTCTGACCAGGAATGACTCATTCTTGAACGGGAACAAACCATTCCGGCGTACCAATGCCGCAGGCGGTTCTCACGCCAACAGAGAACTCCCGCTCCCCATTGCGTCAGTGCGCCCGTCTGTCATGGACTTGCGCACGTATACGACAGATTGACGCAAGTTTACGACGGATTGACGCAAGTTTACGTTGGACTTGCGCAAGTTTATGACGGACTTGCGCAAGTTTATGTTGGCGGGTCGTCCGAATACTTCATTCGGCCTCCCGAATACTTCATTTCTGACCAGGAATACTTCATTTCTGACCAGGAATGACTCATTTCTGACCAGGAACAACCCATTCCCGCGTACCAATGCCGGCGGAGGTTCTCACGCCAACAGAGAACCCCCGCTCCCCATTGCGTCCGTGCGCAAGTTTATGTTGGACTTGCGCACGTATACGACGGACTTGCGCACGTTTACGTTGGCCGGACGTCCGAATGACTTGGACGGCCTCCCGAATGAGTCATTCGGCCTCCCGAATACTTCATTCGGCCTCCCGAATACTTCATTCGGCCTCCCGAATACTTCATTCGGCCTCCCGAATACTTCATTCGGACGTCCGTTTGTCATGGCGGGAATCCGGCGCGTATTGGCGGGGAGGCTGTCTAAAGTAGCCGGAAAACCGTCTGAAACAGCCGGAGGCTGCGGCGCACAACAACGCACGGCTCCCGAACCGCCGGAGACGGCGCGAGAGCGTAGCCGCGCCTGGGCTGTGCCAGCCCGCTCACCGGACAGGGTGTTGCACTACTTTGAAGCAACAAGCGGCCATGCTGTGCCGCCCGCCGCCGGCGGGCGGAGGCGGGTTAGATGCGGAGGCGGGTGTGGTGGTACGCTTCGGCGCGGAGGGCGCGTACCGATTCGTCTGCAAGGTACTCGTCAAAAGGCATCATCCGGTCAATAAGGCCGTGCGGCAGGATCTCCACAATCCGGTTCGCCACGGAATTGACAAACTGGTGGTCGTGGGCGTTGAACAGCACCACCCCCTTAAACGCCGCAAGCCCGTCGTTCAGCGCGGTAATGGCCTCAAGGTCAAGGTGGTTCGTGGGCTCGTCGAGGATGAGCGCGTTCGCGCCGGAAAGCATCATCCGCGCAAGCATACACCGCACCTTTTCCCCGCCGGAAAGCACGTGTACCGGCTTAAGCGCCTCGTCGCCGGAAAAAAGCATCCGCCCCAGAAAACTCCGCACATACGTCTCGTCCTGATCCGGCGAATACTGCCTGAGCCACTCGACAATCGAGAGGCCGCCGGTAAACCACGGGGCGTTCTCTTTGGGAAAATACGAGAAACCGACGGTCTGCCCCCAGGCGTATCCGCCGGAAGCCGCCTTTTTTTCACCGGCGATAAGGTCGAAGAGCGCGGACTTCGCCTGATGTTCGACGCCCACAAACGCGATTTTGTCCCCCTTGTTCACCGTGAGGCTGAAATCGGACAGGGCGCCGTCTTCGGAACCCAGCCCCTCTATCCGCAGCACGTTGTTCCCAATCTCCCGCTCCGGTTTGAAGCCCACATAGGGGAACTTCCGGCTGGTTACGGTGATGCTCTCAAGGTCAAGCTTCTCCAGCACCTTCTTGCGGCTCGTGGCCTGCCGGCTCTTCGCGGCGTTTGACGCGAAACGCTGGATAAACTCTTTAAGCTCCCGCGACTTCTCCTCCCGCTTTTTGAGCTGATCCCGCGCCTGACGCTGGAGTATCTGGCTCATCTGGTACCAGAAATCGTAGTTGCCCGAATAGGCGGTGATTTTCCCGAAATCAATATCGCAGATATGGGTGCATACCGCGTTGAGAAAATGCCGGTCGTGGGACACGACAATCACGGTGTTGGGAAAGTCCATGAGAAAGTCCTCAAGCCACGCGATAGACTCAAGGTCAAGGCCGTTTGTCGGCTCGTCAAGGAGGAGAATATCGGGACTGCCGAACAGGGCCTGGGCCAGCAGAACCCGCACCTTCCTGGACTCGTCGATGTCCGCCATGCGTTTGCCCTGATCCGCCTCCTCAAGCCCCAGGCCGGAAAGTATCTGGCCGGCCTGGGACTCCGCCTCCCAGCCGCCCAGCTCCGCGAAGTCCCCCTCCAGCTCGCTCACCCGAATTCCGTCGGCCTCGGAGAAATCCTCTTTGGCGTAAATCGCCTCCCGCTCTTTCTGCACCGCGTAGAGTTTGGGATGCCCCATAATCACGGTTTCAAGCACCGGAAACTCCTCGAAGGCAAAGTGGTCCTGCCGCAGAACCGCTATCCGCTCGCCGGTGCCCACGGAAATCGTACCCCGCCCGTGTTCCGCCTCTCCCGCGATAATTTTGAGGAGCGTGGATTTGCCCGCGCCGTTGGCGCCGATAATCCCGTAGCAGTTGCCGGCGGTGAATTTGAGGTTCACGTCCTTAAACAGGGTGCGCTCCCCGTACCTGAGACTCACATCGGTAATGGTTATCACGTGTTATCCTTTTTATTTTTTTTATCCGTTTTATCCGTTCCGGCTTTTGTATCTTTCGTATCTTTTTCGGCCCCCGGTTTTCGAAAGAAATCGAGGATACGGGCAAGGATACCTTTGTGTTCCGTGCTTTTGCGGGCCGAAGGCGCGTTCTTTGAATCCGGCTGCCCGCTCCGCTCCCGATCCGGCGCACGGCTTTTCTCCGGTCCCGCGGGAGCGGGGCGCGTCCGCTCGCGGCGCTTCCAGGGTTCCTGATTTCCCCGCTCTTCCGAAGCGGAATTCGGGGGTGAAACGGATGCGACGGAAGGCGCGGAAACGGTTCTGGCCCTGGCCGGGGGTTTGCGGTTCCCGTACTTCCGCTTGTAATACAGCATCCGCTCGTCAAACGAGAGGTGGGAGATGTCTTCGTCGCCGATTTCGTGCCGCCGCCTGCGGACCGGCGCGTTTCTTTGGGCGCTCTTCCGGGCATCCCCTTTCCCGTCGCTCCCTGCGGGGCGCTCTTTTTCAAAGAACCGCCGCGAATCGGAAAACGGGGGTCTGCCGTACTCCCGCGCCCGCCGCCGTCTCCCGCCGCGCCTGCCCCGGCGGGACGGGCGCTGCTCGTCTTTCGGCGGGTCCCCGCGCCCGCCGTGTTCCGCGACCGGCTGCGCCCGCGCCCCTTCGCTCCGGTCCGGCGCGTAGAGCGTTTCGTCGGCTACCTCGGCGGTGATTTTCTTGCCGATATACTTCTCAATCGCAGGCAGCTCGTAGACGTCAAGTTCGCTGGCCAGCGTAACGGCTTTGCCGGTTTTGCCCGCCCGTGCGGTCCTCCCGATGCGGTGCACGTAATTCTCCGTTTCGTTGGGAACATCGTAGTTTACCACCAGCGCAAGCCCCGCAATATCAAGGCCCCGCGCCGCCACGTCGGTGGCCACGAGGTAGCGCACCTCGCCGGCCTTGATGCCCTCGATGATTTTGAGGCGCCTGGACTGGGGGAGGTCACCGATGATAAACTCGCAGGCGTAGCCGTTGAGCGCGAGGCGTTTGGCCACGATTTCCGTATACCGCTTGGTGTTGCAAAAGATGATGGCGCTTTCGGGGTTTTCCTTTTTAAGGATACCCAGGAGTATTTTCATCTTGTCCCGCGCCTGTACGTGGTACAGACGCTGGTCAACCTCGTCAACCGTAACGGTCTCCGGCGCGATTTCGATTTCCAGCGGGGCTTTGGTGTATTCCCATGCCAGGTTCTTGACCCAGGCGTTCAAGGTGGCGCTGAACAGCATGGTTTGGCGCCGGTCCGCAGGGGGGACCACTTTGATAAGCTTGCGTAAATCGGGGTAGAAGCCCATGTCGAACATACGGTCGGCCTCGTCCAGCACCAGAAACGCGATGTCCATGAGGTTCATGTGCCCGGACTGGTTAAGGTCGAGTACCCGCCCCGGGGTTCCCACCAGGATCTGCGCGTTGTCTCTGAGGGTCTGGTGCTGCTGGGTATAGCTGACCCCTCCGTAAAAACTGCCCGCTTTAAAAGGCAGATACTTTCCCAGGACCCTGGCCTCTTCTTCGACCTGTACCGCCAGTTCGCGGGTCGGGACCATGATGATCGCTTTTTTCCCCGCGAGAATCGGCTCGGTAAGGAGGCGTTGCAGGATAACGATCAGGAACGCGGCGGTTTTACCGGTTCCGGTTTGGGATTGGACATAGAGGTCCTGGCCTCCAAAAGCGTTAACGAGGACCTGTTCCTGTACCGGCATACAGGTATGGTATTCCGCGTCCGCGATGCCCCGTTGGAGGTCGGGGTGTAGGTTTAATTCCGTAAATTCCATATTTATTAGAGGTATATCCTATTTCTCTCATTATGACCAGCCGCCTCCCCCGCAGCCTCCGGCTGTTCCAAAAGCTTCCCGCGCCGCGGCTCACATCCGGCGTATTCCGCTTACTATGCGCCGCCTCTAAACATCAATGTTTTGCCTCTAAACATCAATGTTTTGCCTCAGAACATCAATGTTTTGCCTCAGAACATCAATGTTTTGCCTCTAAACATCAATGTTTTGCCTCAGAACATCAATGTTTTGCCTCTAAACATCAATGTTTTGCCTCAGAACATCAATGTTTTGCCCCAGAACATTAATGTTTTGCCTCAGAACATCAATGTTTTGCCCTGAAACATCAATGTTTTGCCTCAGAACATCAATGTTTTGCCTCAGAACATCAATGTTTTGCCTCAGAACATCAATGTTTTTGACTTCAGACTTAAGTCTAAACCGCGGAGTTTGAGGGGTATGGCGCGTGGTTCGGGAGGTGCGGCGCGTGGTTCGGGAGGTGCGCCCCTTTACGACGGAGGTGCGCCCCTTTGCCACGGAGGTGCGCCCCTTTACGACGGAGGTGCGCCCCTTTACGACGGAGGTGCGCCCCTTTGCCACGGAGGTGCGGCGCGGAGTTTGAGGGGTATGGCGCGGAGTTTGAGGGGTATGGCGCGGAGTTCGGGAGGTGCGGCGCGTGGTTCGGGAGGTGCGGCGCGTGGTTCGGGAGGTATGGCGCGGAGTTCGGGAGGTGCGGCGCGTGGCTTGGGAGGTGCGGCGCTTCCTAGGTTCCGGCAAGGGCTTTGAGGCGTTTGGGGTCCGCTTTGATATGCAGGTTTTTCTCCTGCGTGGGTATCACGAGGCCCGGCGGCCCGTCTTTGACCCGACGGAGGTATTTGACCGGAGTGTAGAAAAGGTCGGCCTCCCCGTTGTTCCGCGCCTTCGAGTAAAAAAGCGCCAGGTTGCCCGCGTCAAGAAGTATCTCAAGCGGGACGCTCTTGCCGGCGCGCTGTTTGATAAACACGTAGGAGCCGGCGTAGTCCCGCACGTGGAGCCAGAGGTCGTTCCCCTTGACGTGCCGGCGGAGGAGCGCGTCGTTTTCGGATGCGTCCCGTCCCACCAGAATAACCCAGTCGTTCCGGTAAAAAGAAAGCCCCGGACGCTTCTTCTTTTCAGCCTCCCGCTGCGGCGCGTCTCCGGCTCTGCCGCCTTTTTTAAGCAGCCGGCGCAGCACGAGCGGGTTCTCCTCACCGAGGAGGCGCGCAAGGTCAGCCTCAAGCGCCGCGACCTCCGCTTCTCCGGCGGCAATCTCCTCCCGAATCTCGGCAAGCCCGCTTTTCGCCTTCCGGTACTGCGCGTAGTACGCCTCGGCCTGGGCAGCGGGCGTTTTGCGGGGTTCCAGAGGTATGCGCGTGGTCCGGCCTTCGGCATAGAAATCCGCCGCCTCAAGCCACCGGTCCCCGGGGCCTATGTCCCCCTGGTGGGCCAGGATAATATCGCCGTATTCCTTAAGCCGTCCCGCCGCCGCGTACTCCGCCTCCTTGCCGCGCAGACGCTCAAGGGACGCGGCAATCCGGCCTATGCTGCCCTCGAAGGTCCTCCGCGCCTCTTCCCGCAGGCGCTCAAGGGACAAGGCGTGGCCGTGTTCGGCGTACCATGCGTCGACTTTCTCGTTAAAGGAGCCGGTTCCCGGAAGGTCCCGAACCTCCCACTCCCGCGCCGAGGCTTCCGCGCCGAAAGCCGCTTCCGGCGCGTAGGTTCCGCCGGTTATCTCCCCGCGCTTGGGGAGCCGGCGCATGGCGTCCAGCACCCCGCCCGCCGGGTCGGTCAGCACCACGTTCGCCGCGTTCGACCACAGCCGTATATAGAGGAGGAAACAGGTCCCGCCGGCGCGGATGCGGAGCCGGACAATCCGGTTGTCCCCCAGCTGCGCCGCCTCTTCAATCCACCCGTTGACGATTTTCGCGCTTAGAAACTGGGCGAACCGCAGGGGCTTGTCGGTTTTGGGCGCGGGCATGAAGGTCTCGTGGAGCCTACAGGCCCGGGG
>JAITHR010000064.1 GCA_031279895.1 Spirochaetaceae bacterium | reverse complement strand
TGTTTAAAACCGTCGGAGACGGGCCGCGCCTTAGCAGCACTGACTCGCTCACCGGACAAGGTGTTGCACCGCTTTGAAACAACAGTGCTGAAGCCGTCGGAGACGGGCCGCGCCTGGGCAGCACTGACGCGCTCACCGGACACGGTGTTGCACCATTCGGAAACAACAGGCGGCCATGCTGAAGCCGTCGGAGACGGGCCGCGCCTTAGCAGCACTGACGCGCTCACCGGACAAGGTGTTGCACCATTCGGAAACAACAGGCGGCCATGCTGAAGCCGTCGGAGGCTGGGCGGCCATGCTGTGCCACCCGCCGCCGGCGGGCGGAGGCTGCGGTGTAAAGAAGTGAGAAGTAGTGTATAGTCTGGGGTATGGGAAAAGAAGAAAAAATACCGCCGGTACCGGAAACGGCAAACGAAGAACACGCGGGAGACGTACTACACGCCGAAACCCCGCTGCCGGAAGACGAGGCCGACGGCTCGCTCAGGCCCCGGCGCCTCGCGGAGTTCCTGGGCCAGGCGGCTATGAAAGAAAACCTCGCCGTCTTCATCGGCGCGGCCAAAGAGCGGCGGGAGAGCCTTGATCACCTCTTCCTCATCGGCCCCCCGGGGCTGGGGAAAACCACCCTCGCCCAGGTGGTGGCGCGGGAACTGGAGGTGGATTTCAAGGTAACGTCCGCGCCGGCTCTTGATAAGCCGAAGGACCTTGCGGGCATCCTCACGGCGGTTACGGAGAAGACCGTCTTTTTTATCGACGAAATCCACCGACTTAAACCGGCGATCGAAGAGATGCTCTATATCGCCATGGAAGACTACGAGCTGGACTGGATTATCGGCCAGGGCCCCAGCGCCAGAGCCATCCGTATCCCCATCCCGCCGTTTACCCTGGTGGGCGCCACCACCAAAGCGGGCAACGTCTCAAGCCCCCTCATAAGCCGCTTCGGAATAACGTGCCGGTTTTCTTTCTATGAACAGCGCGACATGGAAGCCATTATCCGCAGGTCCGCGGGGATATTGCAGGTTCCCATCGAAACGGCGGCTGCGGCGCGGCTTGCCTCCTCGTCCCGCGGCACCCCGCGGGTGGCGAACCGGCTTATCCGCAGGATGCGCGATTTCTCCCAGGCGCGGCGGGAGCCGGCCATTACCCTTGCGGTGGTGGAAGACGGGCTTAGGCGCCTTGAAATCGACCGCCTGGGCCTTGAGAAGTACGATCGGGACATCCTCTCGATTATCATCGAGCGCTACCGGGGCGGGCCCGTGGGCGCCGAAACCCTGGCGATTTCCCTGGGGGAAACGGTGGATACGCTCGAAGACTACTACGAACCGTACCTTATCCAGTCGGGCCTGCTCCAGCGCACCGCACGGGGCCGGATGGTTACGCCCCTCGCGTACCGGCACCTTAACATCCCGCATCCCGAAGAGGAACGCCGTGAAGACCCGCGCCTTCTCGTTTGAGCTTCCCCGTCATCTCATTGCCCAGGAGCCGCCGGAGAAACGGGGGGAGAGCCGGCTTATGACCCTCGACAGAAAGAGCCGCGCCATCTCCCATTGCCGCGTAACGGACCTGCCGGCGCTCCTTGAGCCGGAGGACCTTCTTGTGTTCAACAACTCGAAGGTGCGGAAGGCGCGGCTTCTCGCGACTGCTGCGGCAACCGGATCCGGAGCGGAGTTTCTCCTTTTGAAGCGCCTTGACGCGCACCGCTGGGAGGCTCTTGTACGGTTTGAAAAGAGGCGGGACCGGGGGGGGGCCTACGTGTTACCTGACGGGCGTACCTGCGAGGCGGAGCGCGGGGCGGACCGGTGGGCCGTCCGCTTCGAGGAGCCGGTTGACGAGGCGTGGATAGAGCGTTACGGCCACGTCCCCCTTCCGCCGTATATTACCCGAAGCGATACGGAATTCGACAGCGAGCGCTATCAAACGGTGTACGCGAAGACCCTGGGCTCGGCGGCGGCGCCGACCGCGGGGCTGCATATCACCGAAGCTATGCTTGACGGGATGCGGGAGCGGGGCATAGGCCGCGTTTTCATCACCCTTCACGTGGGGCTGGGTACGTTTCTTCCGGTGCGGACCGAAAACGCGGAGGACCACCGGATTCACGAGGAGTCTTTCAGTATCGGAGACGAGGAGGCAGCGGCGATAGAAGACGCGAAGGCCGCGGGCCGGCGTATCGTGGCCGTAGGCACCACCAGCGCACGGGCGCTTGAGGCCGCGTGGCAGGGCGGCGCGCTGGTTCGGGGGGAGCAGGCCGCGTCTGTTTTTATCTATCCGGGGTATGACTTCAAAGTCGTCTCCGGCCTTTTTACCAATTTCCATACCCCCTGTTCCACGCTGCTTATGCTCGTTTCGGCGTTTGCCGGCAGGGAGTTCGTTCTTGAGAGCTACGGCGAAGCGATACGGGCGGGCTACCGGTTTTTCAGTTACGGCGACGCCATGCTCATAGGGTAGCGGCTCCTCGACGCGCCGCGCCCCTAATGGTACGCTAACGAACATGAACATCATTCTCTTTGAGGAACACGAAATCGGGACGCCCCTTGGGGCGCGGGACCCGCGGACTTTCCATCTCCGACGGGTGCTGGGGAAAAAGCCCGGGGACGTCTTTGACGCCGGCGTAATCGGGGGCAATCGGGGAACCGGCGTAATCGAGCGGTTTAATGACGACCGGTCCCTCTCCTATACGCTGCGCCTCTTTGACCCGCCGCTCCCCCGCGTCCCCCTGCGGATTGCGGTGGGCTTCGTGCGCCCCGTACAGCTCCGGCGCATCCTGCGGGACATGGCGAACCTGGGTATCGCGGCGCTTGACCTTATGGGAACCGAGCTGGGGGAAAAGAGTTATCAGGAAACGACGCTCTTTTCAGGCGGCGGCGCCCGGGCCGCGCTCCTTGAAGGCGCGTCCCAGGCGCGGGACACGCGCATCCCGCGCCTTACGCGCTACCCCTCGGTGCGCTCGTGGCTTGAAGCGCGGCCCTGGCACGAGGGCGCGGGGCGTGCGGCTCTGGATAACGTCCGGCCACAGGGTTCTTTTGCGCTTTCTTTCCCTTTTACTCCTTTTTCCGCGGGCTCGCGCACCGGCGCCGGAGAGAAACTGGCGGTGGCCCTGGGGTCCGAGCGGGGCTGGTCCGATACCGAGCGGGCCGCTTTGGAGGAGGCGGGGTTTCGGCGCCTGTCTCTGGGGAGCCGCGCCCTGCGTACCGAAAGCGCGTGTATGGCCGCGGCGGTGGTGGCTATGGAAAAAATCGGGGAACTGGCATAGGATAGGTGTATGGTACTTATGGATCACGATAAGCTGAAAGCCGCGCTGCTTACTATTCGGGACGCGCCGCTGGATTTTACCCTGGTTTTTTCCGGCAAAGGGAACAACAGGGTAAACGGTATGTATAAGGCGGAGACACGGGAGATTGTCATTAACGACCGCAATTTTACCGACAACAACCTCCTTCTATACACCGCGGTTCACGAATACGCGCACCACCTTCATGCCTGTGCGCGGGGCGGCGTGTTGCCCCGGCGGTCCCATACCGTCGAGTTCTGGAGTATTCTGCACGACCTTCTCAAGCGGGCGGAGGAGAAGGGGCTGTACCGGAACGTGTTTTACGATTCTCCCGAACTCGTGAAGCTTACGGCGCTGATACGGGAGAAGTATCTGCGGGAGAACGGCACGCTGGTAAAGGAATTGGGGATGCACCTTTTAAAGGCTTATACGCTGTGCGGGGATACCGGCGGGCGTTTTGAGGATTACCTTGACCGGGTGCTGTGTATTCCGCGTACCGCTGCGGCGGCGGTCATGCGGATGTACCAGTATAATACGAACCCGGCGCTCGGCGCGGACAATATGCGGTTTGTAGCGGGCATTCGCAACGAGGAGAAACGAACCGCTGCGGAGGCGGCGCTGCTCAGGGGGAAAAGCCCGGACACGGTGAAGGCGGAGTCGAAGCGTCAGGCGACCGGTTCTCCGCCGCCGCCTGCGGAGGAGCCGCGCATGGTGTTGGAAAAGGAGAAGTCGCGGATCGAGCGGACCATCGCGCATCTTTCAAAGCGCCTCCACGAAATAGAGCAGGCCCTCCACCCGCCGTCTCCGACGGTTTCATAAGCGTCATGCGAAGCGCAACAAAGCGGACGCAGACAGCTTAGGAGCGCGGCGTGGTACGCGGACAGTCGTGGTTCGGAGCGCGGCGCGGGAAGCCGCTACCGTGGGGTGCGGGGAGGCCGGCCTCCCCGCGTCTCTTACACGCGCAAGCGGAGACGGGCCGCGCCTTGGCAAGCGGGGGTTCCGTCCTGGCAAGCGGGGGTTTTGTCTTGGCAAGCGGACTCCCTGTTTTGGCAGGACGTATTTCCGTGACGGAAATGCGTATTTCCGTGACGGCAGGACGTGTTTCCGTGACGGAAATGCGTATTTCCGTGACGGCAGGACGTATTTCCGTGACGGAAATGCGTATTTCTGTGACGGCAGGACGTATTTCCGTCACGGAAATGCGTATTTCCAAGGCGGCAGGACGTATTTCCGTGACGGAAATGCGTATTTCCAGGACGGCAGGACGTGTTTCCGTGACGGAAATACGGATTTCTGTGACGGAAACACGTGTTTCCAGGGCGGAAATACGTGTTTCCAGGACGGAAATACGTGTTTCTGTGACGGAAATACCGGTGTATAACCGCCGGAGAGGGGGCGGAATCCTGTGGATACGGCGTAGTAAGTATAGATTAGTAAA
>JAITHR010000038.1 GCA_031279895.1 Spirochaetaceae bacterium | reverse complement strand
TATAACACGCCCCCCGCCAAATTTCCACCGTCTCCGACGGTTTTAAACAATTTCTTGCCGCCGGCGGCGGAGGCACAAAAGCTTCCTGCGGAGCGCGACGAACAACGACTGTCCGCTGACGGTTCCATAAGCGTCATGCCACGCGCCCCGAACAACGCGCCGCCCCTTACTACGCACAACAACGCGGCGCTTGCAAACCGCCTGAGACGGCGCGAAGCGTAGCAGCGCCTGGGCTGTGCAAGCCCGCTAACCGGACACGGTGTTGCACCGCTTTGAAGCAACAGGCGGCCATGCTGAAGCCGTCGGAGACGGGGCGGAGGCTGTGGAACCGTCGGAGACGGTGTGGTATGCTGGGAGGTATGGATACCCTCTCGGTTTCACAGCTTACGGAACTTATCAAGCGGAATCTTGAAAGCGCGTTTTCCACGATACAGGTGGAAGGCGAACTCTCCAACTGCCGCGTCTCCGGCGCGGGACACTGCTATTTCACCCTGAAAGATACCCACTGTATCCTTCAAGCGGTGATGTTCCGGCACCGGTTCAACCATATCGACTTCGCCATGCGGGACGGTATGCTCGTCCGCGCCAGAGGAAGCCTCTCGGTGTACGGTCAGCGGGGCGCCTACCAGCTCGTCTGCGACGAGGCGGCCCTTGCCGGCGCCGGAGACATTCTCGCGCTCCTTGAAAAACGGAAACGCGCCTTTGCCGCAGAAGGGCTTTTTGACCGCGAGCGCAAAAAGCCGATCCCCCGTTTCCCGCAAGCCGTGGGGGTCATAAGCTCCCCCACAGGCGCCGCGCTTCGGGACATTCTTTCGGTAACGCGGCGGCGCGCGCCCCACATAAGGATCGTCATCCTTCCGGCGCCGGTGCAGGGATCCGACGCGGCGGCGATCCTCTCCAGACGGGTGGAACAGGCGAACCGGTGGCGCCTTGCGGACACGCTCATTATCGGGCGCGGCGGCGGGTCAATCGAAGACCTGCTCCCGTTTTCGGAAGAGAAGGTGGTCCGGGCCGTGGCAGCGTCGGACATTCCGGTCATAAGCGCGGTAGGCCACGAGATAGACTACGCGCTCTGCGATTTCGCCGCGGACCTCAGAGCGCCGACCCCCTCAGCCGCGGCGGAACTGGTAAGCGCAAGCCGCGAGGAAACCCTTTCTCTGGTAAGAAACAGCGCCGACGCCCTGTGCCGCGTCATAAAAGGCCGTCTTGAAAAGGCGCGGCTCCTCGCAAAGCCCTTCGGCGCCGGGGACATCGCGTACCGGTTCCGCACGCTCCTCCAGCCCCGCCTCATCCGCTTTGACGACGCCAGGGAAGCGCTGCTTGACGGGTTCAAAGCGTGTGTTGAAACGCGGCGGCGCCGCCTTGAGCGGGCGGTCCTTCACCTTGAGGCGGGAAGCCCGCGCTCGATTATGGAACGGGGATTCGCGGTGGTTACCCTTGAGCGGACCGGCGGCACGGCGCGGGATGTTGGCGGTATCGAACCGGGGGACCGGCTGGCTATCCGCCTCTTTCGGGGATCCCTCGTTGCCACGGTTGACCGGGTTGAGCCGGAAGACGCTGACTGACCTTGCGCGTAGAGCGTGTAACCGGTACACTACCGGTAATCCCCGCGGCGCGGGAAGGGGGAAGCGGAGCGCGCTTTCAAGACCGACGTACAGGACGGGAACGCCATGAAACATTTTGAGGAGCGCCTTGAGCGCCTTGAGCGCCTTGGAGAAGCTATAAGGAAGCCGGACATCCCGCTTGCCGAAGCACTCAAGTCTTTTGAAGAGGGGGTACGCCTTGCCCGCGCTCTGGAAAAAGACCTTGATAAGATGGAGAGGCGCATTGAGATAGTGCTGAACGGGCCGGAGGACAAGGCGGAATCCCCGCCTGAGCTGGGGCTTTTTGATCAGGAAGAGCCCTAGGAGTACGGACGCGGTATGAATACGACCCAAGAAGATACGAAAGAACCTACGCAAGAAGATACGAAAGAAGATAAAAGAAAGATTGCTTTTCTTCCGCCTGATGAAGTGCGCAAGATAGCCGCCGGAGAGGTTATCGACAGGCCCGCGGCTCTGGTGCGGGAGTTTATAGACAATGCCGTTGACGCCGGAAGCCGGAATATCGAGGTGAACATCGAGGACGGCGGCCTGCGCCGTATCGAGGTGATTGACGACGGGTGCGGCATGGATCGGGAAGACGCGGCAATCTGCTGGAAGACCCACGCCACCAGCAAGATACGCGCACTGGAAGACCTTGCCTTCTCGGATACGCTGGGGTTTCGCGGGGAGGCGCTGGCAGCGGCAGCCGCGGTTTCCCGCCTTGAGGTGCTGACAAGCACGAACGGCTGCGAGGCGTGGCGCCTTGAGGTGGGGCCGGAGGAGCGCGCCGAAATCACCCGAAGCCGGCGCACCAGAGGAACCAGCGTGCGGGCGCGGGATCTGTTCGACGCCGTACCGGTACGCAAAACGTTTCTCAAGCGGAGCTGGAGCGAGGCGAACCAGTGCCGGCTTTCTTTTATCGATAAAGCCCTGGCGTTTCCCGCGCTCTCGTTCCGTTTCGCCCAGGACGGCAAACTTAAAGTCCACCTTAATCAGGCTTCCGGCTTCAAAGCGCGGTTCGGCGCGGCAATCACGGGGAACGAGGACTTCCTCTATGAAATCAACGCCGCAGGCGCGGGCTTTTCCGTAACGGTGGTGATAGGCGGCCCGGAAGTATCCCGCCCCGACCGGCGGCACCAGTACATCTTTGCCAACGGAAGGCGTATTCAGAACCCCTCCCTTGCCCAGGCCCTTGAATACGGGGCGCAGGGCTGGTATCCGGACCATCCGATAGGCGCGCTGTACATTACGATTGACCCGTCTCTGGCGGATTTCAATATCCATCCGGCCAAACGGGAGGCGCGGTTTTCCGATTCCGGCGCCATCCACCACGCGGTAACCGCCGCGCTGCGGGACTTTGTCCGCCATGAGAGCCTCGCAAGCGGTCTCGCCTCCTTTCCGGCGGTTTCAGGCCGGCCCGCGCAGCCCGCGTCCGCCGAGTCCCTTGCCCTTGAAGCCGGTGAAGCCGGTGAAGCCGATATGGAGGCGCCGGCGCTTCCGAATTCCTTGGCCCGCGCCGCTTTTGCGTATCCCGCGCCGGAAAAGACGCCGTTATCCCTCCCGATCGCGGTCGCGGCGGAGGCGCCGGCGCGGTACGGCATACGGTATCTGGGACGGGTGTTTGGCCTTTTCATCGCGGTTGAAAAAGACGACCGGCTTTTCATCATAGACCAGCACGCGGCGCACGAGCGGATCCTCTATGAGGAGTTCCTCTCCAAGCCCATACCCCGGCAGGAACTCCTCGTGGCCATCCCGTTTGTTACCGAAAGCGAGGCGGACGACCGCTTTCTGGCGGCCCGTCAGGAGGAGCTTGAGCGGCTGGGGGTGCGTATTGTGCAGGAAAGCGGTTCATGGCGGGTTGAGGCGCTCCCCGCCGACTGGCGGCTTGGGGACACCCAAACGGTGCGGGAGCTTCTAAACCTCCGGCACCATGAGAAGAACATGGTCGAGCATTGGGCCGCCACCCTGTCCTGCCACGGCGCCGTAAAGGACGGGGACTATCTTGACGAAAACGCGGCGCTCGCGCTGGCGGACGCGGCGCTGCGCCTGCCGGTTCCCCGCTGCCCCCACGGTCGCCCCCTCTGGTTCGCATTAACGAAAGAAGATCTCCGCAAAGCCGTCAAACGCCCCGCCGCCGGCCCGTCTCCGACGCAGCCTCCGGCTGTTTCATAAGCTTCCCGCCCCGCGCCTCAAACAAAGGACTGTCCGCTTACCACGCCGCACCCCTAAGCGGACGCCGCCCGCTTCGCCGCGTATAGCATGACGCTTATGTGCCGCCCGCCGCCGGCGGGCTTATGAAACCGTCGGAGACGGCGTCGGAGACGGTGCGCCTGTAAGCGGTCTTTGCGTACTTATAGCCGCGGCGCGGGAAGCTTATGTGCCTCCGCCGCCGGCGGGCGGGAGGCGAAGGGTGATTTCAAGGATGCGGTGGCGGTGTATCTTGGACGGCGTGAAGGTAAACCCTTCAAAGTCAATAGGTTCCCCCTCTTTGGGCATCCTCCCGCACCGCTCCATGAGCCAGTTGCTTACCGTGGTATGCCGCGTACTTCCGCCCTCTTCCTCCGAAAACGCGCCCGCCGGAAACAGCGCGAACAAGTCGTGCGCGCCGGCTTTGCCCAGTACGCGGTACACCCCTTCCGCAACCTGCACGATAGGCTCCTCCACCTTGTCATGCTCGTCCCAAATCTCCCCCACAAGCTCCTCAAGAATGTCTTCTATGGTAATAATGCCCATGGTCCCGCCGAATTCGTCCACCAGCACCGCCAGATGGCTCTGCCGCTCCTGGAGGGTCTTGAGAAGATGGGGCAGTTTCATGGATTTCGTGATAAACACCACAGGCTTCACGATGGAAGAGAGGGGCTGTTTCCGGCTTACGACCTGGTGGTAAAAGTCTTTGAGAAGCATAAGGCCGGTAATACGGTCTATCGAATCTTCATAGACCGGAAGGCGCGAGTAGCCGGTATCCTGAAAGGTCCGGCCAACCGCCGCAGCCGAATCGGTGACGGACACCGCGGATACGTCAACCCGCGGGGTATAAATATCCTGCGCGCACAGGTCGTCAAAGGCGATGGTCCTGCGGATGAGGGTCTCTTCCCGCTCGTTTATGCCCCCGTCCTGGCGGGCCTCTTCGACAAAGGTCAACAGTTCGGCCTCAGTAACCCGCCGGTTCCCCTGCACCTGAAAAAGCCGGATGATAACGCCTTTCCAAAGGAGCAGGAGCCGGTTAAGAGGCGCGAGGATAATGACAAGGCAGTTTAAGAGCGGGGCGAACAGCACCGCGGTTTTCTCCGGCGCTTCTTTGGCAAGGGTTTTCGGGGAGATTTCCGCCATAAAAAGAAGGATGACCGTCATAACCAGCGTGGCCACGCTCACGCCGGCGCTGCCGAGAAAGCTTACGAAGAATACGGTGGCAAGGGAGGAGGAGGCGATGTTGACGATATTGTTGCCGATGAGCACCGCCGAGAGCAGGGTATCGTACTGTTCCGCAAGGCGGAGCGCGAGCGCTGCCCGTTTGCCCCCCTGATTTTTTAATTTTATCCGGTTTAACGTTGAGAACGCGGTTTCGCTGGCCGAGAAGAACGCGGAAAAGAGAACGAGCGCCAAAAGCGCGGCGCCTATGCCCATAGCATACGAATACTGCATT
>JAITHR010000029.1 GCA_031279895.1 Spirochaetaceae bacterium | reverse complement strand
TTTATGGGGGGTTTGGGGGAACTGGTTCCCCCAAATTCTCTTTAAAAAGCGCAAGCGCAGCGCAGCGCTCATAACCGAACAGAGAGGGGCTTTCACGGCAGGGAGAGGTATCCGTGAGGCGCGGGGCATCCCCTGCGCCTCGCGGGGGCGCCCCTGCGCCTCGCAGGGGCGCCCCTCTAACGCGGAAAGACCGCCCCCTGCGGCACCGTGTATACCCGCTGACCTATCGGGAAAAAGACCTGAAAAAAGAGGGGGAACACAGGTTAGAGAAGGGCAGGATTCAGGCGGAAGGGGTTTGACAAACTCAAAACAGCACTCATAATTTTTTGTCGTTTTCGGCCACATTACGCCCTAACGGGAGCGCTGCCGTATTATTTTTCATCATAATAACACAATAATACCGCCCCTCTCCTCGTTTTTCAACCGTCCTGCGTTTTTTACGCGCTGCGCTTCGCTTGCGCTTTTTAAAGAGATTTGGGGGCTTTTTTACCGGCGCTTCATGGTTTGCGGCTCATAGTGCAAACGACGACTGCTGAAACAGCCGGAGGCTGTCGGCGTTTTCGCGCCTCTTGAAGAGAATTTGGGGGGTCAAATACCCACCAAACCACCCATAAAGGCTTCCTGCGTTGCGCCCGTGCGCCATCGAAGTCCACTGAGGTGTTACGCCATGCGATCCCTGCACCAGAAACCCGACCTGCCGTTGAAACAGCCGGAGGCTGTCATATATTTGACCTTTTCTGCCGATAAGATAAACTATGAAACGAATTATTATTGGTATGTTAATCGGTTTAGGTTTCGCGCTGGGGTCTTCTGCCCAGACCCCGCCGGCATCTGAATATCGGCAGGAGGGAATCGCCTCGTGGTACGGCAGCGAATTCGACGGGCGGTCCACCGCGTCAGGTGAAATGTTTGATTCCAACCGCTTCACCGCCGCGCACCAAACCCTCCCATTCGGTACAATGCTTATGATTACCAATTTGCAAAACAACAAACAGGTAATCGTTACGGTCAATGACCGGGGGCCCTTTAACCCGGCCCGGCTTATCGACGTCTCCGAGGCCGCGGCAAAACAACTGGAGATGATCGCCACCGGAACCGCGCCGGTTCTCATAGAACGGGTCATGGTCTCAGGCGCCCAGCCCTCCGGCGCCGCCGCGCTGCCGCCGCCGTCCGCAGGCCAGGCCCAGCCACCGGCGCCGCATCAGGCCCAGATACTCCCGCCCCCGGCGCGGCAGGACGGCGCCGTGCCGGTCCAAGCCGCCGCGCCCTTTGAAGCGGCCCGGGCCCCGCCCTACGCGGCGCCGCCGCACCGGCTGTCTCCGGCGGAAATCAGGCCCGGCATCCCGCCTTCAGGAACCGAGAAACGCTACCGTATTCAAGTCGGAGCCTACAAAGTGCTGCGGAACGCGATCGACGTGTTTGATAAACTGAAAAGCACGGGCCTCAATCCGGCGTATGAAAGGAACGGCGAAATATACCGCGTGGTGCTTGCGGGCGTTAAGGCTGACGAGGTGCAGGTTATCGCGGAGAAACTGGGGAGCGCCGGTTTTCGGGAAGCCCTTATCAGGGAAGAGTAACGCCGCATAGCGGGGGCCTCTTTTCCAGCCCCCACGATGCGTGTCTATACGTGCGCCGGCCCGCTTTCAAACCGCCGTTTTTAATATATTTTCTTTATAGTATATATATAGAGAGAGCCGCGAAGGGTCCCCCTCGCGGCTTTTGCGTTACTTCGCTGACAGCGCCGCCATGGTAATATAATTGTAGGGCTGGTTGAAGTGGGGGAGGAAGAAGATGTCAAGGAGCTTGAGCTTGTCAATCGTCACTTTCTCTTCGATAGCCAGAGAGAACAGGTGTATCCCCATAGAAATATCCTGATACGAGGCCATCTGTGCGCCCAACACCCGTCGGGTGTTTTTATCGTACACGATCCGTATCTTTACCTTGTGGTTGTCCTCTTTGATGAACGCCGGCTTCTGGGTGTCTTCAAACTGGGTATAGAGCGGGGTGAATCCCGCTTTCTCGGCGGCTTTGAGGTTAAGCCCCGTGGACACCATCTTGTATCCGTAGATGCAGATGCCGTTGGACCCCTGTACGCCGGCGGATTCGAGCGGAGTGCCGCCTGCGTTATGGCCTGCCACCACGCCGCTTCGCACCGCGTTGGTGGCCAGCGCGATATAGGCGCTGTTTTCAATGACGTTACTGTAGACCGTGGCGCAGTCTCCGATGGCGTAGACGCCGCTCTTGCTGGTCTCCTGCTTCTTGTTGACCTTGTACGCGCCGTTGGGGAACGTCTCAAGCTCCCCGCCGCCCAGCGCGCTGTTGGGGCGGAAGCCGATGGCCATGATGACCAGTTCCACCGGATATTTCCCCTTATTGGTGATGATGGCGCCCACCTTGTCGGTTCCGGCAATCTCCTCCACCTGCTCCCCGAAGTGGAGGTCGATACCGTTATCCCCCAGTACCTTGTCCATATCGCGGGTAAACCAGTCGTCGTAATAGGTTGACAGAGCCGTATTCGCCGCCTCAAAGAGCAGCACGTTCTTTCCCCGCCGGCGCACCGCTTCGGCAAGCTCCACCCCGATATAGCCCGCGCCCACCACCGCCACGTTCTTGACGTTCTGGTCGCTTAGGATACGGTCTATCTTCTGCCCCTCTTGAAAAAGCTTCACATACGCCACGTTGGGAAGGTCAAGCCCCTTTATCTTGGGCATAATGGGCAGGGAACCTGTGGCGATGATAAGTTTGTCATAGGACGCTTTTATCTCTTTGCCGCTTGCATCAACCCCGCGCACCTCTTTGGCCGCGAAATCTATCTTGTCCACTTTGGTTTCCATGTGCACTTCCGCTTTTTTGGCTGCCAGCTTTTCTTTTGACGAATAAAACAGGCTGTCCGGGCTGTCTATCTGCCTGCCTATCCAGAGGGCCGTGCCGCATCCGAGGTAGCTTATGTTGCTGTTGCTGTCAAAGATAGTCAGTTTCGTATCAGGATAATTATCCAAAATGGTATTCGCCGCAGCGGTCCCCGCATGATTGGCGCCGATTAAAACAATGTTCTGCATACTCGATCTCCTTGGTTTTAAGACTAATAGGTTACGGCGCCGATTGCAAGGGAACCGCTTGCGCCGCGCCTCTTTATACGGCTATGATGGGGACGATTGGGAACATACTGAAGGGAAATCGAGGGGAATATGAGGGAACATCAGAGGGAAAAAGATAAAAAAAAGCCGCGCTCCGCGAAATCGGGCGGATTTTCAGGCGGCAGGGGACGTAATCTGGCGCTCCGGGCGCTCTTCTTCCTTCTGGCGGCGGTATCTGACACGGAAGACCACGCACCGCCCGCCCTTGAATCGGGAACCGTGCCTGATTCCATACGGGCCCCCCAGCGCGGGGAGGCCCCCCGGTATCCCCGGGACACGGTTATCGGCGTTTTGGGGAGCGGCGAGGCGCCGGAGGAAGCCTATCGGTTTGCCCTTGCGGTACTGAACGGGGTATTGGTCAAGGACGCGGGCGCCCGCGCCTTGGGTGCCGCGGATCCGGCGTTTCTGGAAGACCTTTTCACCACGCTTGAGCCGGTGAACCCGCGAAAATTCCGAATCGGCGGGGGTCGGGAGGAGCCGGACGGAAGCGTTTCGTTTCTCGTGCGTTTTGTGGGGCGGGAGCAGTGGGTTGCGGGGGAGCTTTACCTTCGGTTTACGGACGACCTCTGGCGCGTTGACGACCTTATACTGGAAGAGCCGCACGATACCGGCACGGCACCCTCTTATACCTTTGATTTTTCCCCCTACGAGCGCTTTTTCTAACCCCGCCCCGTCTCCGACGGCTTCAGCATGGCCGCAGCCTCCGGCTGTTTAAGCATGGCCGCCTGTTGCCTCCGAATGGTGCAACACCCCGCCGGCGGCGGGCGGCACAGCATGGCCGCGTGTTGCTTGAGAGAGGTGCAACACCGTGTCCGGTGAGGGGGCTGGCACAGCCCAGGCGCGGCCCGTCTCCGACGGCTTCAGCATGGCCGCCTGTTGTTTCCAAGCGGTGCAACACCCTGTCCGGTAAGCGGGTTGGCTGCTGTTAAGGCGCGGCTACGCTTCGCGCCGCCGGTCGCGGTTCGAGAGCCGTGCGTGTTGCGCGTTGTTCGGGTCGTAGCGTTGTTCGGGGCGCGGCGCAGGAAGCTGTTTAAAACCGTCGGAGACGGCGGTAA
>JAITHR010000164.1 GCA_031279895.1 Spirochaetaceae bacterium | reverse complement strand
GTCTTGCCCCCGTCGTCGGAGTAAACCGACGAGTCGTCCCACCGGCACAGGGCGCCGTCCATAAGCGCGTGGGCGTGACGCACCCGCCCGTCTCCGCTGGTTGACCAGAGGTACATCGTGAGCCCCGCGCCCTCCATACGTGCCTGCGTAACCATACCGTTCAGCGTCCCTATCCGGTCTGCGGCTATCAACTCCGCCCTGACTTTTGAAACCCGCCGGTCGGCCAGCATTATCTCATTGGCAAGCCGCGCCGGAGACCAACCGGAAATAACCGCCCGCTCCGCCAAAGTGTTCACCTGCTTGATGTAGTCCTGTCCAAGCCCGCGCATAAGCTCGTAGTTCGTCCGCGTCCAGTCCTCTTTCACCGTAGGCCACCAGTCCTCATACACCGGAAACTCCGCCCCCAGCGCCGCATTTGCGGACTTGTCCCACTGCTTGCCGTTAAAGTCATTGACCTCCTCCGCGATGTTGCCAAGCCCCGCAAAGATAACCGGCGGCGAGGCGCGGTTTCCGTCATCGTCAAGCGGCGGGGTGTAAGCGGTGAGCCAGCCGTTAAGAGACCGTACCATGCGCCGATACGAACCGCCCGGAACCGCGTCCTGCCGAACGAGCGCCGCCGCGTCTCCTCTAAGCATTGCCTCCCGGTTGTTCTTAAGATACTCGTGTACAAACTCTTTCATGGGGCGCAGCCACGCCCGGACAGCCGCCGCGTAACGGCGCTCTACGCTCAGGGGGTACAGCCAGCGGGTCGGTTTCTGCGGACGGCTTCGGGCGGAGCGGGGCTGTTTCCTGCGCCGGGCAAACAACGCCGCAACCAGCGCCTCTCTGGTGAACGCGGCGTTCACTCTTCATCTCCCTCCTCTGGTGCCGGCTGTACCGGCGGGAGCGTACCCTCCTCCGGAACCGGAATATGGTCAAGGGTATCCCTGAATTGCAGATACCGCGCCTCGTGGGGTTCCATGATACCGGCGTTGATATAGGCTTGATACTTGTTGGCCGTAACCAGCGCGCTATCCTCCCGTATTTTCTCAAGTTCCGCCTTCTCCTTCTCGGTCATCTGTTTCAAGGGGTTGAACACGATGTTCGGTTCCTCTATCCCGTGCCACTCCGCTATGATGCGGACGATAGTCCGCAGTATCGGCGCCAGTTCCGTTTCCTGCCGGCTGGCCACCATGTCATAGTAATTCAACTGGTCCGACTCGCCGGTGCTGTTAAGTCCCGCGGGGCTTACCCCGAAGAGGCGCGTGATAGGGTAGCCCGTATTGGCCGACAACATCATAAATAACTGGTATATCACGTCGGAGACGCCGGAGAACGACGCGGTCTCACGTTTGTACTCGTCGTCTTTGTCCAGATAGATTGAGCGGAACACGCTCCGCATAAGGTCAATAACCTCTACCCGTGTCTGCATGGTATTTTTCCCGTCAGGCTGGCTTAGAATATCCGCCAGCTCCGAAATCTTAAACACCCCGACCGACAATTCCTGTAAAAGGCTTCCGATACCGCCGAAGGCTCCGCCTAAAGTACCCAGTGTCTCATAGCAGTTCTGAAGCACTGAAAGCCCCCAGTACCGCTGCTCTCCGGTCAGCGTCCGTGTCATGCCCTCCGGCACTATCTTTCCGTGTACCTCTATGACCCTGCTGTGATGGACAAAGCGGGTTTCACGGGACCCGGCGGCGGTCTCAAACCGAACCGGGTACCATTCCGGCAGGCCGTAGCGCTCCTTCATGGGGTCAAGCTGGAACTTAATCCGGTCAAAGGCTATATCGCTGCGGTCTATGACCCGCAGCATATCAAAACTGCGGATACTTTTAGGGTTTAGGCGCCGGTCGAGGGTCTGCCCGTCCAGCGCCCCAAGCAGGACAATCGCGCCCCCGTACAGCCGCGCCCACTTGAAGGCGTGGTTGAGCTTTGTCTTGAGGTTGAGATTGTCAAAAATGTCGATATATAGCTGGGCTTTCGCGGCGTGTTCAATCCCGTCAATAACGTCGTCAAAAATAAAGCGCCAGCCCTGCCGGAACATATCGTCGGGCAGCAGGTCTACTATCCGCGTACCAAGCCCGTCGTCTATGTAGACGGACTCCAGCCGGTTGTCATCCAGAACCGTCGCAGGATCTGCCGTTGTGTACTTCCGCTTGTCCGCGGCGCCGCCGAGCCCTGTTAATACGTTAGCCCACCCGTCCTGTTTTGGCGCTGTCCGCCCGCCCTTACTCATATCCTCTCTCCTCTTGTATCACATCAAAGCTCCCATTTATGCCGGTTTATTTTATGTTGCGGGAAGGCTTCCCGAAACAGCGAGGCCGCGCTGTCCGGCGCGTCGTCCGGAGACGAACCCCTGCGGTAGTCCAATATCTGGTTCATGTACTCCGCGTCCGTCTCCGGAGCCCACTCCAAATAGCGCCACACCTCAAACAGGTTGGTGGTTATCTTGATATACTTGTTTTGCCGTTCGAAATAGGTTTTGGCCCGTATCCCCAACCCGGCGAGCTTGTCGGCGGTGTACCCGTGATCCGCGTTGCTCTCCGTGTAGACGGCGCGGACTTTGTATTTCCGGCACAGCCTGACAATTTCCGGGATCCACGTCTTCACGTTACCCGCGTAGGTGAAACCGACCGTCTGGTATACGCTACGGCCGTCCTCTTTTCTAACCGGCGCGGCTATGGTCAGCGCGCAATAGTCCGTGCCGTCAAACGCCGCGTCCAGACAGGCGAAGGCGCCGCTTACGGAAAAGTCCCAGCCCGCCGAATACGGCGGGTCGGTAAACAGGAGGGACTCGTCTTTTCCCAGTTCAAGCTCGTAGTTTGCCGCGAACAGGTAGGGGGTTGTGGCAAGCCGTTTCCGCTCCAGTTCCTCTTCGCCGATGAAACCGCACGCGCTTACGGGGTACTTCGCGATGGCGCAGAACCGGTTAATGACCCGCCATGCGTCGTCCCGGTGCCAGGGCGTGCCAATCCATACTGACCCTTTGCCGGGCTCGATGATGTTGGCGGCCAGCTCCCGCACGATTTCCGCGGTACGCTCCCGCTCCGCCCTGCTTACCCGGTCTTTAAGGGTGATGATGTCGTCGCAGAGTATCTTGTCAAAGTGGGCGCCCGTAATGCCGCTCTCAATGCCTAGCGCGGTGATATTCCCTTCGGGGGTGTTGGTGGTCTTGAACGAGTAGACGAGGTCTCCCTCCCTGCGGGTTTTGGCTTTGGGGGTAATGCCGTAGGCCGCGTGAAACAGGGCGGCAACCTCCTCCCGATCCATTACGTCGGCTATGGTACGCGCCACGTCCGCCGCGTCCTGGTAGTTCTTACGGATAATCGCTATCCGGTCGTCCGGGTGAAAAAGCATCCGGCGGATAGCGCCCACCACGCCGATAGCGGTGGTCTTGTACCCGCCGCGAAAGGCCTGGAGCGCGCGGGGTTCGTCGCTGTCCCAGCAATAGCGTATCCACTCGCTATGGAGGGGCGTCAGTTTGTCCTTGCCGATGAGCCATCCGAGCTTGTGCGGCTCCCGGTATACCGTGCGAATAGCCCGCTCATACTCATCTGTCATCGTCGTCTTTCAGCGTGTTGCGCGGTATGATACGGGGCGGCTCCGGCACGTTGCCTCCGTCAGCCGCCGCCGTCTCTTCGCGCAGCAAGACCGCCATGCGGGACCCGGCCTCCTCCGACATACCGCGCGCCTCAACGGTCTTCTCCGGCGCGGTTTTCCCGAAACTCCGGTCAAGCATCTTCTCAAGGTTTTTAGGATTGCCGCTCTCAATATCCGCCGCAAGCCCTTTGGCCATGACCGATATGCCTACCGGCATACCCTCCTCCCTGTCCGCGATTTCTTTAATCTCTTTAAGGGTATAGGCAAACATTAAATTAGTCATAACCGCCCGCACGTCGCTTATCGGAATATCATATTCTTTGATCCACTTCTTGAGAAGCGAGGGCTTGCGCCCCCTGTTTTCAGGCTGGTTTTCTTTTGAGAACCGCGTCGATTTCCCTTCGTCTTTTATGCTTTCCCGCGCCATTGCCGTCTTCCCCGTAACCGTTTAATAGCCGTTTAAATAGCCGTTTCCTACATTTTTCTAAGAAGTATTTCTTTTGAACGGCCTGCCGAACGTGCCGCACCGTCACCGCCGGCACTTTGCCTTTGAGCATGGTATCGAGCGGCCCGTCGCCGGCAACCGTCGGGCGGCGGAACCCGTCGATAATAGTGTAGTCCGGACGGCACAAAATAGGAAGAGTCCGTCCGTTTGAAAAGACAGAGCGAACCGGCAGATTGAGGTTCTCTCCGGATACCCTATTCGGATTGTAGTCATTAGGCCTGACTATCACTCTGTCTACCCGTTGAAGGGGCGGGCGGCGCGGCCTCCGGCCTCCGCCGGCCACACTTTGCGGAACTCCGCGCCCAAGCGCATCCGGTAGTCCCCGCAGGTAAACTTCATGATCGCGCTTCTTTGCAGTATTCTGCTTAGACTGTCTTTGCCCAGGAAACGGGACAGGCACTCCGGGCAGCCGTATCGGGGGCATTCCCATTCAAAATGGCCGTTCGTCATAAATATGGTCGGCAGACGGTTGCTATACCGGTTATTTATCAAAACGGACAGCCAGTTCTTTTCCCACTCGGAACCCTTGCTCTTACCAATCTCGTCGAGCGCGAGCAGGCTGGCCGCGCTTAATTCCTCGAGTATTTCGTACTCCGACCCGTCCGCTTCCTTCCCGTAACTTCTGCGGAGTAACGCGTTTAGTTCGTTTACCGTGTAAATGACTCCGCCAAGCCGTTTCAGAATAGCCGCCGCAAGATGGTTTTTGCCCGTGCCGTTCCCGTCGCTCGTCATAATGAGATTGACCGTCGGCTTTTTGACGAAGTATCGGGCGGTCTCGAGATGAGCCGCGAGTTCCGGCGTGTAGGCGTTGAAGTTTTCAAACGAGGCGTCCCGGTATTCCGCGCCGAGCCTTGTTTTCCCGAACCGGAACCCGCGGCTGATCCGCGCCGTTTCCTCTTTTTCCCGTTCCTCCCTGCAAAAGGGGCACGTCGGGTCATGGCGGTCTCCCCTAAACAGCACCGCTTTGGCTTTGTATTCACCGTGGTACGGGCAGGTGAACGTTTCTTCTTCGGCGAGGCGGAAGCCGCCGTTTTTCATGCCGGCTATAAGGTCTAAGGCGGTGTATTCGGCCGTGTTGTTTCCTTCCCCGTTCATGCCGTCGCTCCCATCCATTCCCGCATCATTCTGTTATACTCCTCATCCCACTCCGGCTGCTGCCGCCGTTTGCCGTCCGCACCGCCGGGGTAAGCGTCTTTCCGCTTTTTGTATTCGGTGAGCGGATTAGCGTTGTCTTGATACCATTCTACCCCTTTACTCAAAAAGCTAATGAAGCCGTATCCCCTGCGTCCGCCGGGGTCGTACCCGTCCGGAGAGCCGAGTATTATCGAGTAATTAAGCATAGCGCCTGAGATAGTCCTGTCATCGTAGGTCGCGAGGGCTTTGGTCAGCGCTTCCTGTTCGTCCCTGTTGAGATTAACCAGCGTTTTGCTGAAAGGGGGTTTGATGTTCAGCCCGTTCCATTCGGCGCTTAGTTTTTTGAAACGTGTTGTGATTTCGGCTCCGTTTAGAGATACCGCCCCGTCAGAGAAAGAAAAAGAAGAAAGCGCCTCTTTTTCTTTCTCCTGTTCCTGTTCCTGTTCCTGTTCCTGTTCCTGTTCCTGATTAGGCATAGCCTTTGCCGAAGGCTTGTCGGAAGGCTTACCGGAAGGCTTGTCGGAAGGCTTGTCGGAAGGCTTGTCGGAAGGCTTGTCGGAAGGCTTGTCGGAAGGCTTGTCGGAAACAGGTTCCGGCGCGGCAGACTCCGAAGTGTCGGTCCCGGTCGCGGTTTCCGGCGGCGGTTCCTGTTCACCAAAAGCCTCGTCAAAAGCGGCTTTGTATCCTTCCCCCATGCCGTAGATATAGGCTTTGATGGCTTCAACGGCCTCATCCAAAAGGCCGCATTCGGGAAGCTGCTCATACCGGCTTCCCCATGACCTTACGACATTGGGGGACTCCGGATTATTGTGTTTCAGCGCGTTGGGGAGCCACACAAGACGCGCCGTGAAGTCGGCTTTGGCCATGCCCAGTTCCTCCAGTTCCTTAAACGCCTTGTCAAATTGTCTAACCCTCCAGCCAAGTATCTCCGCGAGGGCGGCTTTTCCGGCCTCGAACAGTCCCGGTATGGGGCCGGTTTGCGGCGCCGTGATCAGAGAAAAAAATAAGTATTTCCCTTTCTCCGACAGGCTCCTGAATTTTCTGTCCGACCATATTCGCGGCTCGATTTTTCTATAATACGCCATCTGTTTTACCCTCCGTTACGGTTAAGTTTTTCATTATTTCTTTTCCTCTTTATTAAACAGGCCGCGCTGTAACGGCTGTTTCGCCGTCCGCTTTCGTCCGGGCGGCGGCTTCCCGCGCCGCTTTTTCCTGTTGCTCGCTGTTCGTCGACCGCGCCCGCCGGACCGCCCGCCTAAATGACCCGATACCCTCTAACAGTTCCCCGCTTGGGATATACCGCTCCTTGTACGAGCCGTCCGCTTTGAGGTACAAAAGCAATGTCTTTGCGGGGTTGACCGCCAGCGCGTAGGCCGCTATCTGGGTAACGTGCCACTTCGCGGGGGACCCGCTCTTGATGTCCGCCAGTACCCGCTCTTTTCTTATCTCCGCCAGAAGGTCGTACCGTCCGCAATACCGGAAGCCGTCTGTCTCATGGTCTACGGTCGTCTCGGTCGAGATCGCGTATACGCCGTTTTCCCGTACCCACGCGGCAAAGGCGTTCAGATACGCCAGCGTTTCAAGCCTCCGCCCTTTTTCGTCAAAACGGCCTCCGTTGGCGTACCGCTCGCAGAGTTCGTGGACGGCGCTCCCCCGCTCCCGCGCCTCCTCCGAATAGAAAAAGCCGCTGACGATCCCCGCGTCTTTCAGTATTTGCGTAACCCCGGGGATTACGATGTCCCCTTCGCGGTATTCGTGAAGGGGAGGGTAGAACTCAATCATACCCGCGGCGCACCGACTGTACGGTTTCGGCATACTGGCGTACGCCCGGAATTTGCCGGGTGTTTCTGAATACCTTTGCCAGCCTGTTGAGTTCGGTCATATCCGGTTTGAGGCAGGTTACGGGCATAGTTCCCTCCGCGACCGCTTTGACCAGCGCCGTGAGGTCGACAACCCCGGCCTTCCAGTTTTCCCGGTAGGACACGCCGCCCGCGCGTTCCGGTTCCGCGCTTCGGGGCGGCGCGGAGGGCCGTATATCAAGGGGCGCGTCAAGCGCGGCGTTTGCGGCTTCGGTCATGCCCAGCGCGGCAAGCTCCTCCGCCTCTTGTAAGCGCCGCGCCTCCGCCTCTTCGCGGGCGCGTTCTTCCGCCTCCCGGCGCTCCGCGTCCCTCCGGCGCCGTTCGGCTTCGTGGTACGCGACGGTCTTTCTTTTGAGCGCCGCGATACCGGATTCAATGCGCTCCGCGAATTTCTTTTTGGCCGCCAGTGCGATTTTGTGAGTGTCATAAGCCGCCTTAATGATAGGATCATGGTGGGCGTTTATGGCGTCTAAAAGACGTCTGCCCCGCTCTATCCATTGAAGCGCTTCGCGGTAGCTTGCGTCGTCCGTTACCTCTATGGCGTCGGCTGACCGGCGCAGTTCGGTTTCCGACCGGACAAGTTCGTCCGACCGGTTTAATTCGTCGTCTTGTTTCACGTATTATCTCCTTCCGCCGTCGCAGGCGGCTTTGGCTTTTTCAAGCAGGGCGGACAGTCTGTTTACGTCCCGTTCGTCGGCGGCAAGGGCGGCGCCGATTTCCGTCTTGCAGGCTTCGGGAAGTCCGTCTCCGGCGGCGAGGTATTCCTCAAGCGCAAGGACGAGTTCCTCCGCGTTTTCCCCGTCCCGTCCGTCTTCAGGGCTGAAGCCCGCGCCCTGTTCCCGGTCGCTTCCGGCGTCTGTCGCGTCGGGCGTCCGTTGGGGCGGCGGCAGGGACGCGGGGACCTGGGGTATGACGTCCTCCGGCTTTTTGACGGCTTCAAAGAAGTCCCCCGCCGTTGCCGTCCCCTCTTTCAGCGAATTGAAGATACCCCGCAGGGCTACGATCTCTCCCGGCTGGATAGCGTCGATACGCCGTCCGATACGGCGCTCTATCATCTCTTTCGTTACCCCGAAGGCGCCGAAACTATCAACCATTTTATTGCGGGCCTCTTTGATGTCTTCGACGGAGGCGTCCAGCGTCCGTCGGCACCGTTCCACCGCCGCGTCCACCACGTCTCCGGGTATGACGGCCAGAATACAGGCGCGGCGCCGGCGGGCGGCCTGGTTCGCCTCTAACTCATAGAGGTCCCTGTCGTCCGTGATAGCGTAGTCTCCCTTTTTGGTATGGCGTATGTGGGACACTTTGAACTCTATTCTTTCCATAGCGTTGGTTTCCAGGTCCCATGCGTAGGCTATGACGGTGCTTTCGTTTTCCGTACGCTCTACGACGGTGAAGCCCGACGCGATATTCCCCCATGACCGCGCGATCGCCTCGGCAAGGCGGATGGAGGGGCCGGTTACGGTTACTCCGCCCCGCGGGAAACCGTAGACCCCCTTTTCCGCCACGGTAGCCCGCGAGCATTCGTTAAGTATCCTGTCCATACTCCTGGCCTCGTTTCGCGGGAACTGTTTGGCCAGAGCTATCTGCGCCTGTACTTCCGCGGCGGCGTGTGCGGCCTGTACCGCGACCGCGCCGTTCCGCGGCTGTGGTGCCGGCGGTCCGCCGGCGTAAGGGTTTCCGTTTTCCATGACATTTCTCCTTTCTTTGTCTTTGGTATTGATACCCGCGCCGCGTAATGCGGGCGCGGGCTTTTGCCTAGTCGTCCCACCGCCGGCCGCGTCCGTGATCCCTGTCGCGCTTTATGGCCGCGTCGATCTGGAGGCTGCGGTAGTGCCTGTCCCAGTCGTACTCCTCGTCGTACTCCGGGTCGTAGTATTCGTCGAATTCGTCGTGGTTTTCACACGCGATTTCCCGCCTGCGCTCCGCGTAGTACCTGTCCGCTTCGGCTTCGGTGCGGAACCAGTATGTAGAGACGGTTTCAGCGTATTCCGCGTCTCCGTACCGGAAAGTTTCTCTGCGGAATAATACGTTCCCCGGCTTTTCGGCGCGTTTGGCGTATATCCGTTCCCACGCGAAGTCGTTTTTGTCCGA
>JAITHR010000177.1 GCA_031279895.1 Spirochaetaceae bacterium | reverse complement strand
TCCGTAAGACCGTGACAGAATTCCGTAAGACCGTGACAGAATTCCGTAAGACCGTGACAGAATTCCGTAAGACCGTGACAGAATTCCGTAAGACCGTGACAGAATTCCGTAAGACCGTGACAGAATTCCGCCCCACAAAAACGGAATTCCCTCCCGCCGAAACAGGGAGCAGTGTCGTCAAAGCGCGGAGTTGTGGTGCCGAAGCGCGGAGGCGTGTTGCTGAAGCGGGAAGGCGTGGCGCCGAAGCGGGGCGGCGTAGTGCCGAGGCGCGGGGTTGTGTGTCTGAAGCGCGGAGACGTGGTGCCAATGCGGGAAGGCATGGTGCCGAAGCGGGGACGATTGTCCGCGGGGCGGGCATGGTTGTCTCCGCAGTAAAAACATTCATGCGCGGTTTGGAGACGAATGTTTTTGTGTTGAAAACATTCATGCGCGGGTCAGGGATGAATGTTTTTGTGTTGGAGACATTCATGCGTAAAGCGGGGACGGTTGTGCGCGGGGCGGGACGGGGGCCGCGCCTGTAAGCGGACGGAGATTGGTTTGAGGGGCGGGGCGGGAAGCTTATGAAACAGGCTGGCCTGTGGAACCGTCGGAGACGGCGCGAAGCGTAGCCGCGCCTGGGCAGCAGCCAGCCCGCTCACCGGACAGGGTGTTGCACTACTTGGAAACAACAGGCGGCCATGTTTAAAACAGCCGGAGGCTGGGCGGCCATGCTGTGCCTCCGGCGCCGCCGGCGGGGTGGTCTGATGGGGGAAAAAGGGTATACTTTTTTTATGATGGATGAGAGTAGTTTTATTTTCGGTGTTGACCTTGACGGGGTGGTGGGCGATTTTTACGGCATTATGCGGGAGATTACTGCGGAGTGGCTTCATAAGCCGGTGGAGTCGCTCACTCGGGAGGTGGGGTACGGGCTTGACGAGTGGGGCGTGGCCGAGTACGGCGGGTATGACCGGCTCCACCGGTTCGCGGTTACGCAGCGCAGCCTGTTTCGGGACATGAAGCCCATTGCCGGCGCGCCGGTTGCGCTACGCAGACTTTCCAACCGCGGGGTGCGTATCCGTATCATAACCCACCGGATCTTCCTCAAGTATTTCCATAAGACCTCTATTACCCAAACGGTGGATTGGCTTGATTCCTATGACATTCCCTATTGGGACCTCTGTTTTATGAACGATAAAGGCGCGGTGGGCGCCCATGTGTACATTGACGACGCGCCGGCGAATATCATCGACCTGCGCGGCCAGGGGTGCAGGACCATTGTGTTTACCAACTCGACCAACAGGCATCTCCCGGGCCCGCGGGCAGACCGCTGGGAGGAGGTTGAGGAGATGGTTATGGAGGCCCTGGCCGAATGGGTCGGGCGGCGGCGCGGGGACGGAAGTTTCGGTAAAAGAGCTTGACAGGGAACCGGTCATACCGTATTATCTGTTTTGTTGTCTGCGTTCGTAGCTCAGATGGATAGAGCGACGGACTTCGAATCCGTAGGTCGCAGGTTCGAGTCCTGCCGGACGCACGACCGCCTTTTTTGTACGGGCCGCTAGCTCAGCTGGTAGAGCAGCAGACTCTTAATCTGCGGGTCGAAGGTTCGATCCCTTCGCGGCTCAACGTACATCTCCTTTAAGCCGGACGTGCGCACGTCTGGCTTTTTTTTCGCGTTCTTCGTATACTCCCCATCTATGCGGTTCTGTCTTTTGGTATCGGCTCTCATAAGCGCGGCGGCTCTCGGTTCCTGCGCCAGGATTTTAGGGTGGGGTATGCTCCTCTGGGCAATCGAAGAGCCGGCGGTACCTTCCGGCACGGTCATGCCGGTTTATATCAAATCAAATATCAATCAGGTGTGGGTGGTGGGCGTTCCCGAAGCGTATCGGAAAGACGGGAGCGCGTTTGACAAACTGGAAGTCCCTCTTTCCAAACTTGAGCTTGTGGGCGGCAGAATCGCGGCCCAAAAGCGCGCCGAGTCGTTTTCGGCTCTGGCCCTGCTCTACGGAGAAACCATGCAGGACGGGCTTCCCATCAGATCGGATCCCGATAACTCGACGCGCCGGACGTACCGTCTCCGTAGGGGAGAGGTTATCAAGGTGCTTGAGGAGGCGCCGGGCAATCCGCCTATAAGCGCCTCCGGCGAGCCGCTTCCCGGGGTCTGGTACAAGGTGCTTACGGAAAACGGGAGCGTGGGGTATTGCTTTTCGTACCGCCTGCGGCTGTTTGAACACGCCGGCGGGCCTCTTGGGGCAGCGCCTTTCGCGGAAGAGGAAAAGGAAGACGATCCCGAACTTGACCGGATACTGGCGAAAACGTGGCACCCCGAATCCTACGGGGAGATGATTGCCAAGGGACGGATAGACCTTGACGCGCTGTCCCGTCGCTGGCGCTTTTCCCCGGGGCAGGACGCGGGAATCGCGCATATCTACGTGCCGGAGGCAAACCTGACCTTCCCCTATACCGCCATCCGGCGGGAGGGAACCCGTTTCTGGCGCTTCGATGGGTCTTCCCTCCAGATGCGCCTCAGATCCGATTCGGTTCTTGAGGCGCAGTGTACCGAAGCGGACGGCGCCCTGCGGACGTTCGTCTTCGTTACCCTGCCCGCAACCGTGGACGACCTTATCGTGCAGGAAACGGCGCGTCTTGAGACGCTGTTCAAGAACCTCTATGATGCGGGCCCGTCGTTTCACAGCGTCAATTACGGAACCCTCTCTTTTTCGCCGGAAGGCCGGTTTTCGTGGACAGGCTTTGATTTTCTCGTTCCCCGGATAATTCCTCCGGGCGCTGTCGGGGAAGGCGCGGTCAACACGGGCTTTTTTCTCGATACCGCCCTTGCCGCGTGGTATGACGGGGCGTTTTCCCTGTATTTTGAAGCTGCCGACCTGTCCGTCCACTTCCTCTATATTCTGGACAACCAGGGCCTGCGCCTTGAATACGTGCCGGAGGCCGCCCTCTCCGGCATAACCGTTATGCGGCAGACGGAACCGCCGGTGGTTATCTACTTTTTCAGGGCCGACCGTCTCAGGGCAGAGCGCACGCTGGTCTTTTAGCATGAAATTCGCACGGTTTTTCAACATATCCCTTTCTTTCGGGGATCGGGACATCCTCAAAGACGCGGCAATCTCCCTTTCCGCCGGCTCCCGCGCCGCGCTGACCGGCGCGAACGGGTCGGGAAAATCAACCCTCATGCAGGTTATGGCCGGAACCCTCGTCCCGGACCGCGGGGAGCGGGCCGTGGAGAAAGGGGCGCGGATTGTGTATCTCCCCCAGTCCGGCGCCGAGGCAACGGGAAAAACCGTGCGGGAAGAAGCGGAAAGCGCCTATTGCCGCATACGGGAGCGCCTTGGCGAAATGGATGCCCTGGGGGAGGAGATGCGCGGTTTTACCGAAAGGGACGCGGCGCGGACCGCGGAAAAACTGGAGGCCTACCGCCTTCTTGAAGAGGAAGTGGAAGGTTCCGGCTATTACACCCGCGAGGCGCGGATTAAGACGGTGCTTGCGGGGCTGGGGTTTGCCGAATCCGACGCCGAAAGGAGCGTCGCGGACTTCTCCGGCGGCTGGCGGATGCGTATCGCCCTTGCGAAGACGCTGCTTGCGGCGCCGGACATCATGCTGCTTGACGAGCCGACCAATTATCTTGACATCGAGGCCCGCGCATGGCTTGAAAACTTCCTCCGCGCTTTCAAAGGCGGCTGCCTGCTCGTTTCCCACGATCGCTACTTCCTCGATTCCTGCGTCAATGAGGTATACGAGCTCTTTCAGGGTACGCTCAAAAGGTACGCGGGAAACTACAGCACCTATGAGGCGGCGCGGCAGGGGGAAATCGAGCGTCTTATAAAGGTACGCGCCGCTCAGGACGAGGAGATTGCCAAAACCGAGGCCCTTGTCCGGCGCTGGCAGTACAAGCCCAGCAAGGCGGCTCTGGCGCAGGAGCGGATGAAGCGTCTTGAGAAAATGAAAGCCGCGCTGGTCGCGGTTCCCGCGCAGTGTAAGAAAATCCGCATCACCCTTCCGCCGCATCCGGCGCGGGCCGGAAAGACGGCGCTCACCCTCACGGGGGTTGGCCGGCGCTACGGCCCGCGGGAGGTGCTTCGCGATCTTACGATGGTTGTCGCCGCAGGGGAGCGCCTCGCGGTGGTGGGGAAAAACGGCGCGGGCAAAACCACACTCCTCCGCATCCTCGCGGGCGCGGACACCGGTTTTACGGGCGAAATAAAGTACGGCGCCGGTGTCGACGCGGGCTATTTCTCCCAAGACAGTTCCGAATCCCTCACCGGATCGGACGACGTGCTTTCGTATATCGAACAGGCCGCGCCGCCGGCGTCGGCTTCTTCGGCGCGGGACCTCCTGGGGGCCTTTCTCTTTCACGGGGACGACGTGTACAAGAGCCTTTCGGTGCTTTCCGGCGGGGAAAAGAGCCGTCTCTGCCTCCTCAGAATGCTTTTACGGCCCGCGAACCTCCTTATTCTTGACGAACCGACCAACCACCTCGACCTTTACGCCAAAGACGCGCTCCTTGCGGCGCTCGAAGCCTATGGCGGCACGATTGTTTTTGTCTCCCACGACCGCGCTTTCATGGAGGCCCTGTCAACCAAGACCCTTGAGCTTTCAGAGGGAAGGCACCGGCTTTTTTACGGGGGCTACGGGTATTATCTGGAACGCGCCGGCGCCGAAGCGCCGGAAACCGCGCCGCCCGGCCCGGTGCCTTTGAAGCCGGGCGCCCGGGAACGGGAGGAAGCCAAAGCGCGTCGGGCGCTTGAGCGGCGCCGGGCGCGGGAGGAGGAGGCCATACTCGCGGAGATTACGGCGCTTGAGGCCGAGAAAGCGGCGCTTGAGGCGTCCTTGGGATACGAGGAGGTGTACCGGAGCGGCGAGAAAACCAAAGCCGTAAAAGCGCGGCTTGCGGCGGTGCGCGGGCGCATCGAGGAGCGGACCGCCGCCTGGGAAGCCGCTCAGCAGCCTCCGCCGTCTCCGACGGTTCCATAAGCCGCCGGCGGCGGAGGCATATAAGCTTCCTGCGAAGCGCCTGTAAGTTGACAACGACTGTTAACAGCCGCTTCGCGGGACGCCGCTGGCGGGCGGAGGCTGCCGCGCACAACAACGCACGGCTCCCGAACTGCCGGAGGCTGCGCGAAGCGTAGCCGCGCCTCAACAGCAACAAGCCCGCTCACCGGACACGGTGTTGCACCAATTTGAAACAACAGGCGGCCATGCTAGAACAGCCGGAGGCTGCGGCCATGCTGTGCCACCCGCCGCCGGCGGGGTGTTGCATCATTCGGAAACAACAGGCGGCCATGCTGTGCCTCCGGCGCCGCCGGTAAGTCTTTTATTCATAGAGAGTTAGAGACACGTCTCCCCGCTTTGGAGACAGGGAATTCCGCCTTGGAACTCCGTATTTCCGTCACAG
>JAITHR010000166.1 GCA_031279895.1 Spirochaetaceae bacterium | reverse complement strand
GTTACGCGGACCCAGGAGCCGGTGGATTTAAGCGGCAAATGGAACGCCGCGGACGTGCGTATCGTCTGCGATTCCCTTATTACGGAGTGCCTTGCCTCGGGGCGTATCGACCGGTTTATTAGCGAGTACACCGCTCTCCACGGGGGAAAACTGCCCACCGTTATTGTGGGGCAGTTCAAAAACGCCTCAAGTGAGCATATTGATACGTCGATTATCGCAAAAAGTATGGAAATCGCCATTGTTAACAGCGGGAAGCTGGATTTCGTTGCCGGCGGGGAAACGCGGGAGAATATCCGCACCGAGCGGCAGGACCAGCAGACCAACGCCAGCGAGGAAAGCGCGTCGTCCCTGGGGAACGAAACCGCCGCGGATTTCATGTTGACCGGCGCGGTCAAGACCATTGTGGATCAGGCGGGAAACACGACGGTGCGCTCTTATTTCGTGAGTGCCGAGCTTACCAGCATTGAAACCAATACCCGTTTATGGATGGGTGAAAATAACGAGATACAAAAGGTCATCCAAAGGCCCAAATACAAGCCCTAAGGGGCCGCCCGAGCGGGAGCGGCGGCGGGGGGCCTACTCTTTTACCGCTCGAAGCGTTACCGAAAGAATAAACCGGTCGTTTTCAAATATCTTAAAGGGAACGCAGATGAGGGCATGGTGTACGCCGCTTCCGGGCCATGAGATTGTGTGTTCGCTCCCCCGTATGACGGTCGGCACCGACACCACCAGACGCAGGATGTTTTCAAGCCCCTGCTTGGCGTTGCCGGTGATGATGTTCACCAGCTCTCCCACGGCGTCCCGCACGTCGTCGTCCAGATCCGTGTGGGAATTGCCGGTAATAATATCGGTAATCTTGAAGGCCACCTCTTTCTTCATGGAAAGAACCACCGCGCCTTTGGCGTCGCCGGTCAGCCCTATCACGCCGGAAATATCCCAGTCGTCCTCTTTCTGCTGTCTCGCGTGTTTATCAAAAAAATAAGGGATCTCCGCTTCTTCAATCTCCAGTCCCAAGAAACCCTTACATACGTGTTTGCTTGCCTTAATAAAAGGCTGTATATACCTTTCCATCTCTCGCACCTACCTTTATAACTTATTCATTTTTTGTTTGCAGTCCGATCAAAAAATCCCGCAGGCCGCCGCCGCTTACGAGGCTTGGGCCGGCGCCGCTTCTTCGGCACAGGGAATAACAATCGTAAATACCGTGCCTTTCCCGTATTCGGTGTGTACCGTTATGGTCCCCCGTATCTCCTCGACGCGATCCCGCACCAGATTTAAGCCGATGCCCCGTCCGGCGTGCATTCCCGCGTCCTCCGCGGTGCTGAACCCCGGACTAAAGATGATATTGAAGAGGTTCTCCTCGTTATCATCCGGCACCGGGAGGTTAAGCGCCGCGGCTTTCTCCTTCACTTTGGTAAAGTCAATGCCCTTCCCGTCGTCCCGCACGGTCATGCGTATCCCTTCGGCACCCAGCGTAATCGAAAGGGCGATAACGCCGGTCCCGTCCTTTCCCTGCGCGAGGCGCTGTTCTTCGTTTTCGATGCCGTGATAGATCGCGTTTCGTATAAGCTGCACCAGCACCTCTTTCATAAGCCGGCGCGGGCCTTTTTTCAAGATTCCGGGGTCGAACTCCTCAATCACAAACCGCGTCTGTTTGCCAAGGTCGTCCGATACCTTGACGCACGTCCGTTGCAGCGTCTCAAGCAGGACCTGATCCCCGCGTTTCTGCTTTTCCTTTGCCCGGAACACCTGAATCTTCTGGATAGTGGCGGTCAGTTTCCCCTTTTCCGCCTGCATAAACCGCGCCTCGTCAGCTACGCGGGTGATGTCCTCATCGAGAATGACGCTCTGGTCAAGGACCGCCTTGATTTCCGCTTCCAAGGCGTGCAGTTTGTCCCCGAAGGTCTGAAGCCCCAGAATCACCGCGTTTGACTTTACGGCGTGGATAAACTGGTACAGATTCACCATAAGGTCCGCGGGCCCGTACCCCGCCTCGTTTTGAAGGAGCCGGTCAATCTGGGAAAACGTGTACTCCATGTCCTCGATGAAATCTTGCAGCACCGTGGGATCCCCCTGGATGACCTCGAAGAGTATGTGCATATCCTCCTGGCGCTTCGTCTCTTCTTCCGCAAGGCGCGTTTGCAGTTTCTTCTCGGCGGTAATATCCATGATATTCCCCAGGATGAACACCTCTTTGACCCCCCGCTCCACCGCTTTGAAGCCGCAGTTCAGGATTTTTTCCTCTCCGCTCTCCAGAGAGACATAGGAAAGTTCCTGCGCGGGGTTTATCTCTTCAAGGGTTTTCTCGTCAAACTCGCGGTTAAAAACCATATCGAGGTAATCTTTGAGGGTGTTGATGTCCCGCTCCTGCATGGAATCCGAGAGAAGCCCCACGAAACTCTTTCCCTCAAGTTCGACTGTGGAAAAAAGCCGCTCCAGAGCGCCGGAATACTGCCCCTGAATGATATAGTTCCGGTCCATAAGAAAGAAGCCCATCTTGAGGTTGTCTTTCATGGCGGCGTTTTCGTCCCGCTCCCGCCGCAGTATGCGGTTGAGTATCATGGACATGGCCGCCATCATCGCGATAAGCGCGAAGTTTACCGCGATAATCTGGATGAGGGAGCGGTTCATACCGGTAAAGATAACGGAGGTCGGCACCAGGGATATGAGAATCCAGTCAACCTGGGGGATGGCCACCGAATAGATAAACACGTCCCGGTCAACCTTGAAGAAAGAAGACGAGGAAAGCACCTCCTCGCGGTAACGCTCAAGGCCCAGCACTTGGGAGAAATCTTTGGAGAGTATGGTGTTGGTATCGGGGTGGGTGATGAAAAGCCCCTCTTTATTGAGGAGATACAGGGACTGGCCTGTTATCGAAGCGCTGGCACCGAGCAGGGCGCCGAGGGAGTCGATGCCGATATTTCCGGCGACAACCCCTATATCCTTATTCCGGTCATAGATGTTGGTTGAAAGGGAGATGGTCAGCCTTCCGCTGTGCGCGGAGACATAGGGTTCGGTATAGGCGATCTTGCCGGGGTGGGTTTTGGCGTTTTTGAACCATGTGCGGGCGGTGTTGTTCCAGTCGGGCGTTCGGCTCTCCCCGTCGGAAAACACCGCGTACCCCCCGGGCTCGTTCCAGACCAGATTATTGGTGCAATAGAGGAGCCACACGTCCCGCTGGGAATCGACCACCCGCTTGAAAAACTTCTCAAGCGCCTCGGTATCCGCAGGTTCCTGTGCCATAAAGGGTCCCGCGCCCAGGGCCGCGTGCTGTATGAGTGCGGACCAGGTATCAAACCGGTCGGCCACGGTGTCCCGCAGGTGCGTGGCGTTTTCCCGCAGGGTAATCTCTATCTGTTCGTGGAACATACGGTTAAAGGTAACAAAAAACAGCGTCGACAGCACGACGGTAAGCAGGATAATTATCCCAAGGGAGATAACCGTAAACCGCGCCGCGAAAGTCGCTTTTTTTGTTTGTTTCACATGATTGGTGTTCATGGGGATTTTTCCTTAGAATTCAAGAGTTATGGAGATCATAAAGATGTCGTCGTCAAATATCTTAAAGGGAATACAGATGACTTTGGTGTGTCCGGTAAGCCAGGTAACCGCGTGGTTATACCCTTTCACGGTGATAGGAAGGGATATGACGAGGCCGAGGGCGCCGTCCAGCCCTTTTTTGACATGGCCGGCGATGATATTGACCAGTTCTCCCACCGCGTCAAGCACGTCCGATTCAAGTTCGGTATAGATTTTGCCCGTCAGCGCGGCGGTCAGTTTGAAGGCCAGTTCCCGTTTCATGGCAATAACGAGGGAACCTCTGGCGTCGCCTGAGAATCCGATGATGCCGAACAAATCCCACCCGCTCACCTCTTTTTCGCCGGCGTAATACGGACGCTCCGCCTTAATATCCGCGCCGACGAAGCGCTTAAACACCATCTTACAGGCGCTTGCGAAAGGCTGTATATAGCGGATCATTTGTTTTCCCGGAATACGCTCCTCCTTAAGGTTCTGAAGGCCGCTTCGTTTCGCGCAAAGCTATTTCTTCCTCAGAACCTTGATAACTTTCTCCTTAAAAAGCTTCTCGTCTATGGGTTTTATGATATAATCGGTGGCGCCGTTTTTTAAGGCTTCGATTACGTTGTTTTTTGATATTTCACTGGTAACCATGATGATAGGCAGGCGTTTGAAGGCGTCGATGTTTCTGATTTGTTTCAGAAAATCAATGCCGCTCATTTTGGGCATATTCCAGTCAAGAAACACGAGGTCAACCGGCCTGCTTTGCACAAGCTTAAAGGCGTCCTCGCCGTTATCGGCATCCACGAAGTCGCAATGCCCCAAATCCAAATCGGTAAAATAATTTTTTATAAGATTACGCATAATCCGCGAATCGTCAACTACTAAAAGGGTCATAAAAAAATACCGCCGTGG
>JAITHR010000121.1 GCA_031279895.1 Spirochaetaceae bacterium | reverse complement strand
CTTGTTATCATCCTGCTTTTGGGGCTGGGGCTTTTCTTTACGATACGGACAAAGGGCGTTCAGTTCCGCTATTTTTTTGAGATGCTCAAACTTATGACCGAAACCGCGGGCGGGGACCGGAGCAAAAAGAAAATCTCCTCGTTTCAGGCGTTCTGTATCAGCGCCGCATCCCGCGTCGGGACCGGCAACCTCGCGGGAGTCGCTATCGCCATAACGAGCGGCGGCCCGGGGGCCGTGTTCTGGATGTGGGTCATCGCACTCATAGGCGGCGCGTCCAGTTTCATCGAGTCAACCCTGGCGCAGATCTATAAAGTCCATGACGGCAGGGAGAATTTCCGGGGCGGACCCGCGTTTTACATGGAAAAAGCCCTCAAAAAACGGTGGCTTGGGATGGTGTTCGCCGTGCTTATCGCGTTTACCTACGGCTTCGCCTTTAACGCCACCCAGTCAAACACCATAGCAGGCGCGTACCAGAAAGCCTTCGGGATACAGCCGGTCTCTATCGGCATCATTCTGGCAGTGCTCACCGCGCTCGTCATCTTCGGCGGCATGAAACGCATCGCGAACATCTCCTCAACGATCGTGCCGGTCATGGCCAGCCTGTACGTTATCTGCGTGTTGTACGTGGTGCTTTCCAATATCACCCTGATACCGAAGGTGTTCGTGATGATTTTCGAGAGCGCCTTCGGGATACGGCAGGTTTTCGGCGGCACCGTAGGCGGCGCCGTTATGCTGGGGGTAAAACGGGGGCTTTTTTCCAACGAGGCCGGCATGGGAAGCGTACCGAACGCCGCGGCCACGGCGCATACGACCCATCCGGTAAAACAGGGGCTTATCCAGACCCTGGGCGTGTTCTTCGACACGATCCTCATTTGCAGCGCCACCGCGTTTGTGGTGCTTACCTATGTTGCCGAGGGGCATACCGAGATTGCCGAAAGCGGGATACAGCTCACCCAGACGGCTCTTCAGGCGCACATTCCCGGGGCGCATATCTTTGTGGCGGTCTGCGTGTTCATGTTCGCCTGGAGTTCGGTGCTCGGGAACTACAGCTACGGCGAGACAAACATCGCGTTTCTTACGGGCAGCAAAGCCTGCCTCGTAGCGTTCAGGATACTGGCCATCGGGTTCGTGTTTTTAGGCTCCCTTGCGAGCCTCGATACGGTGTGGGCCTTCGCGGACCTGTGCATGGGCCTTATGGCGATTATCAACATGATTGCCATCGCGCTCCTTTCGGGCATCGCGGTCAAAGCCCTGTCGGATTACCGGAAGCAGAAAAAAGCCGGCAAGGATCCGGTGTTTACCCGCGAATCGCTTTCGGAAATCAAAGACGACCTTACGTGCTGGGATTAGCCGGCGCCGGGCGCGGATTATGACGGGAAAGGGGGCGCGGGGCTTTATGCCTCCCCGCGCCCCCTCTTCGTTCGGAAAACCGCCGGAAAACCGCCGGCGCTTTTTTTACGGTGTACGGTTTACGATTTTACGATAACGGCGATGCCGTCGGGAATGGCGGTAATGCCGGCCTGGGGATTGCCCAGAAGCTCCTCGGCCTTTTTCATAGCCTCATCAAGGGAATGAGCGGGAATCATCTGGAACTCTTGTATCATCTCATCGGGAAGGCTCGATATATAGATCACCTTTGCCCGCTGGAGAACCCGCGAGAGGATCTGGGACTCCCACTGGTCCACAATGGTCTTGTTCTTCGGGGTCTTGAGAAAGGTTTCGGTCATACGCGGGAGGTTTTTTTCCTGTTTGAACGTGTTAAAGAAGGATTCCCCGCCGTGCCCGTCGTTGGAGCAGGAGAGCATGATGATGACCCCGCCTTTATTGACCGTGGCTTCCGCGGCGGTCATGCCTTTTACCGACTGGTAGATGTTCTGGTCGAGCGGGTAGCCGCCGTTGGTGGAAATCACGATGTCCGCCGGTATCGCGTCAACCTGGCACTTGGCCGCAAGAAACTCCCGCCCGACCCGATGGGCAAGGTCAACGTCTCCGGCCACCGCGTAGATGACCTCTTTTTGGGCGTTAATCACCACGTTGCAGATAAAATCCAGGCGGGCCGCGCGGGCCGCGTAGAGCGTGTCGATATGAATGGGGTTGTTCTCCACGATACCGGTTCGGGCAAAGGGGCTGGCGATGAACTCGGCGTTGTGGTTGTACAGCACGGTTTCGCGGTTCACGATGCCAGGAAGCACGCTCTTTCTGCCGCCGGAAAAGCCCGCAAAGAAGTGCGGCTCGATAAACCCTTCGGAGACCAGAAGGTCGGTCTCAAGGGCGAGCTTGTTGATAATAATATCCCCGCCTGAGGGAAGTTTCCCCAGGTTCACGGTGGGGGACGAAACGCTGTCGTGGATAACGATGTGTTCGCTCTTGACCACATTTTCGCCGAACTTGTCGATAAGTTCCTGCTGCGTGGTTTCCCGATGGACGCCGGTTGCCACAAGAATAGTAATCTCGGCCTGGGGGTTTCCCTTTCTGATTTCCGCAAGCATGGGAGGGATAATAAATTTGCTCGGCACCGGACGGGTATGATCGCTGGCAATGATAAGCACTTTTTTCTTACCCTCAGCCATGACCGAGAGTTTCGGCGTGCCTACCGGATTTTGAAGGGCTTGGGCAACCAGCGCGTCCTGCGACGCCGGGGCCTTGTAATGGTGCATCTGGGAAACAAGCTGCCCCCGGAAACGATTGTCGGGAATAGCGTATGCTATCATCTCTTTGCCGTAAGGAAAGTTAATTACCGGCATGACGACCTCCTCAAATTGTTCATCAATTTTAAAGATTTTTCTTTTTAAGAGCCGTTCGCCGGCTCTTTTTCCGTTATGTTTTGAAATGGAAAGGCACGCGCCGGAAAGCGCGTGCCGTTTGTGCGCGGGGTTACGCGAAAATCTTGCCCGGGTTCATAATGTTATGCGGGTCCCACGCTTTTTTAATAGCCTGCATGAGTTTGAGCTCCACAGGATCGATAACCTGTTTCAGGTAGCTTCGGCGCTTGATGCCGATGCCGTGTTCCCCGCTTATTTTGCCCCCGAAGCCGCTGGTGATTTTATACAGCTCCTCAAGGCAGGCCACTTCGTTCTTTTTCCAGTCCGGCATGGACATGGAAGGCTCTTTGACGAGCGTGGCGTGGAGGTTCCCGTCTCCGGCGTGGCCGTAGCAGGGTATCTGGACGTTATACTTTTTCCCCAACCGCTCAAGCTCCGGTATCATCTCCGGTATGCGGGAGATGGGAACCACAATATCCTCAAGGCTCTGGACGGGGCTGAAGACCTTCCACGCTTCGGCGATGTTCCGCCGGACGCTCCAGATACGCTCGATGTTGTTCTTGTCTTCCGCCACATACACTTCGATAGCCCCGTGTTTCTGGCAGAGTTTTCCGGTCTCGATAAGGTCCATTTCTATCTGGGCCGCGTTGGTTCCGTCAAGCTCGATAAGAAGCATGGCGCCGGCGTGTTCATAGGGGAGGCTCTCGTTAAGGTATTTGCAGCTGGTGCTGCACGAGAGCTGGTCCATAAACTCGATGCTGGTCGGGGTCAGGCCCTGGGAGAGGATTACCGGCACCACGTCAATCGCTTCCTTGGGGGTCTTGAAGAGCACGAGCAGGTCGGACTTGGTTGCGGGATAGCCTATTAACTTCACGATAGCTTTGGTAACGATACCCAGGGTGCCTTCGGATCCGATAACCAGGGATTTAAGGTCGTAACCGGACACGTCTTTGACCAGTTTTCCCCCAAGCTGCACCACGTCTCCCTGGGGGGTCACGAGTTCGAGGCCGATGATATACCTTCCGGTAACCCCGTACTTTACCGCCTTGCCGCCGCCGGCGTTTTCCGCGATATTCCCGCCGATGACGCACGTCTGGAGGCTCATGGGATAGCCCGCGAAGAACAGCCCCTCGGCCTGCACCGTGTTGGCAAGGTCGTTGGTAACGATGCCTGCCTCCACCACGGCCACCATGTTCGCCTTGTCCAGCTCAAGGAGCCTGTTCATCTTTTCAAGGGAGACGACAATGCCCCCCTGTTCGGGGATCGCGCCTCCCGAAAGGCCGGACCCGGCGCCTCTGGGCGTAATGGGGATAAGCTCTTTGTTCGCCAGTTTGACCACCCGGGCGACCTCATCGGTGCTGCCCGGAAGGACCACCACCTCCGGCGCGTGGCCGTATTCCTCCGCGTCGGTTTCGTCGTGCGAATAGGCTTCCAGTTTCTCTTCGTCGGTAAACACGCTCCCTTTGCCCACAATGTCTTTTAAGGCGTTTACCACTTCCGGGGTAACTCGATTATAGGTACTACCCATGGTTTCCTCCCTGCTTCGCTCTCGCGTCAAGCCGCTTCTGTAGTTCCGGTATCACCTGGAATGCGTCTCCCACAATCCCCAGGTCCGCGAGTTTGTGCAGCGTCGCGTCCGGGTCGATGTTAATGGCCACGATGGTTTCGCTGGTTTTAATCCCCGCGAGGTGCTGTATCGCGCCGGATATGCCTATGGCGATATAGACCTTGGGCGAAATGGTTTTCCCGCTCAGGCCGACCTGATGGGGATAGGAAATCCAGCCCCGGTCCACCGCGTCCCGGCTCGCGCCCACCGCGGCTCCCAGTCGGTCGGCGAGTTTATGAACGGCGGCGAAGTATTCGCCCTTTTTGAGGCCCTTGCCCCCGGAGACCACCACGTCAGCCTCTTCCAGATTGAGGGTGGACTCTTCGCGCCGGTAGCCTTTCACCTCAACGCCCGGCACCAAGAGGGACGGATCAAAGGGTATGCGTTTGATTTCCCCGGTACGGTTCGGGTCCGGCGGCAGGGGGCGGGACGATTTGGGACGGACCGTGGCAAGCTGGGGCCGGTGGTTCGGCGTCTTAATCGTGGCCATGATATTGCCGCCTATGGCGGGCCTTGTTTGCAGCAGGTTGCCGGTGCCTTCCTCGATGTCCAGCTCCGTGCAGTCCGCGGTAAGGCCCGTATGGACTTTTACCGCGGTATAGGGCATGAGGGTTCTGCCCGCGCTGGTGGCCGCCGCGAGGATAATCGCCGGCTTGTGGTCTTTGATAAGTTTCTCAAGGACCCGCTCGTAGGTTTCGCACACGAAATAGGCGAGTTTCGGGTCCTGCACCGTATACACCGCGTCGGCGCCCTGTTTGACGAGCCGCATGAGGTCCTCGTCCGTTACGCGGTCCCCGATAAGGACAGAGACCAGGGCGGTTCCCAGTTTATCCGCCAGTTTGCGGCCTCTTGAAAGCAGCTCAAAGGAAACGCCTTTAAGTTTGCCCTCAAACTGTTCGGCCAGGGTCCACACCGCATCCGTTTCTTTCATGGCAGCACTCCTTTCTTCTCCAGCAGGTCCATAATCTCGTCAACCGCCGCTTTGAGGGAAAGATCGTCGGTAATCTGTACTATCTTACCGTTGCGGGTAATTTTGGGGGTTTCGATTTTGACGACTTTGGTCGGCGAGCCTTTGAGCCCCAGATACTCCGGGGTCAGTTCCAGGTTCTCGGTCGTATAGGTCGGTACTTGTATCTCCATTGACCGTATCTTCCCTTCCAGCGTGGGAAGGCGGGGGGTGGCGATGGCTTTTACCACCGAGAGGAGGCAGGGAACCGGCACGGAGAGTATCTGATACCCCTCTTCCACCAGCCGTTCCACCAGGAGCCGCCCGTCTTTAAACGATTCGATTTTCGACACGTAGGTTGCGATGGGAAGGTCCAGCCACGCGGCGATGCCCGGGCCGACCTGGGCCGTGTCCCCGTCGGTGGCGCGCTCGCCTGTGATAACCACGTCGAAGCCGCCTATGGCCTTAACCGCCTGCGCCAGGGTGTAGGACGTGGCGTGGGTGTCCGCGCCGCCGAATTTCCGGTCCGAGACCAGCGCCGCGTCGTCGCACCCCATAGAAACCGCCTCCTTAAGGACGCGCATCGCTTGGGGCGGACCCATGGAAAGGGCCGTTACGGTCCCTCCGTACTGTTCCTTGAGCCGGAGCGCCGCTTCAAGGGCGTATAAATCCAACGGATTTACCACCGTCTCAATACCGGACCGGATAACCGTACCGGTCTCCGGGTCCATTTTTACGTTACTGCTTTCCGGTACCTGCTTAATGGGTACAATGATTTTCAATGAAACCTCCTTAATAACGCTGATTTTTACCTTATTTTATAGCGATTATCTGTACGCCGTGCGAATTAGGTTACGGTTATGATACCAGATACCCTTCTGAATTGTCAAGCAAAACCGTCTCCGACGGTTTCAGCAAGGCCGCCTGTTGTTTGAGAGAGGTGCAACACCGTGTCCGGTGAGCGGGCTGGTTGTTGCCCAGGCGCGGCTACGCTTCGCGCAGCCGGCGGTTGGTTTGCAAGCGCCGCGTTGTTGTGCGCGGCAGCCTCCGCCCCGTCTCCGACGCAGCCTCCGGCGGTTTGGAAGCGGCGCGTGGTGGCCGCGTGGTTTTGGGGCGGCGCGTTGTTCGGGGCGCGTGGCGGGAAGCCGCTACCGGCGTTTGGGGGAACCGGTTCCCCCAAACGCCGGAGGCAGCTAGTCAGTCAACATCCGCGTTTTAGGCACACGCCTCCCCGCTTCAGCACCACGCCGTCCGCCTTTGACGACACGCGCCCGCGCATTGGCACCACGTCCCCCGCTTCAGACACACAAGTCTCCGCTTTACCGCCACGCCTCCCCGCTTCGGGGACACGTCTCCCCGCCTTAGCAACACAATTCCGCGTTTCGGGGACACTGTTCCCCGCTCTGGAGGTGCGCACCTCTGCGTTGGAGAGGGGAATCTCCGTGTTGGAGAGGGGACTCCGCGCTCTGCGGGTACAGGCCCGCGTGTTGGCGGGAGGGGGTTCCGTTTTGGGGACAGGGGGTTTTGCCTTGGCAGGCGGGGGTTCCGTTTCGGACACGCCGCTCCCTGTTTTAGGGTGCGGGAATTCCGTCCTGGAACCCCAAAATTCCGTGACGTTCTTACGGAATTCCGTGACGTTCTTACGGAATTCCGTCACGTTCTTACGGAATTCTGTGACGGTCTTACGGAATTC
>JAITHR010000115.1 GCA_031279895.1 Spirochaetaceae bacterium | reverse complement strand
CCACCGCGACCGTTCCGCCTGAAACCCCCGGAATAACATTTGCGATACCCAGGATAAGCCCGATACCAACCAATTTGATTGTTTCCATAGCCGGTATGGTACCAGATTACCCCGCCGCCTGCCCAGCCCAGCCTCCGGCTGTTTTAAACGGCTTCATGCGGAGCGGCTCAAACCAATCTCTGTCCACTTAGGGGACACTGCTCCGCGCTTTGACGACACGGCTCCGCGCCTCGGCACCACGCCGCCGCGCTTCGGCACCACGCCTTCCCGCTTTGCCACCACACCTCCGCGCCTCGGCACCACGCCGCCGCGCTTTGGAATTCCGCACCTCCGTCACGGAAGTGCGCACCTTTACGACGGAGGTGCAAGCCCGCGCTTTGGCGGGACGCATTTCCGTGACGGCAGGACGTATTTCCGTGACGGAAATACGGAGTTCCAAGGCAGAATTCCCTGTCTCCAAAGCGGCGAGACGTGTATCTAACTCTCTATGAATAAAAGAGTTACAGCCTCCGGCTGTTCTAAACGGCTTCCTGCGAAGCGCGGCGAAGCCGGCGGAGACTGTTTAGAGGCGCGGCGTAGTACGTGGCGGGGCGTGGTTCGGGGCGCTTCGCTGGAAGCTTATGAAACAGCCGGAGGCTGCGGAGACGGCGCGGAGCGTAGCCGCGCCTGGGCTGTGCAAGCTCCCTCACCGGACACGGTGTTGCACTACTTTGAAACAACAGGCGGCCATGCTGAAGCCGTCGGAGACGGGGCGGCCATGCTTAAACAGCCGGAGGCTGCGCCGCCGGTTTGAATAAAAAATAAAATATAGCCTATACTATAAAACAGAAAACGTACTTATAAGGGAATAATGGATAGTATGAAAAAAGAAACTGGAATTATCGCGGCGTATCTCTCCTTTTTGCTTTTCGGCGGCCCCCTTTTCGGATTTGGGGAGAAAATCCTGGTTATCGGCGCGGGCGCGGGCTGGAATACCGTAGCGAGCCGGACCGGCGTTACGGAAATACACGCCATAAGGCCCTATCCGGTGCTGGTTCTCACCTCAAGCGACCCGTCCCCGGGGGACGCTTCGCTTGATATGTCCCTCTCCTTTGACGAATCCGCGCCGGAACTCTTTACTGACCGTATCGGCCAGTACCGCGTCTCCTCCTCTCCGGGCATTTCAACGGCGGACCGGCGTCTGGCGCGGATAGGCATGGGCGCGGCGCTGTTTTCCGGCACCATGATCTATAGTCCGGGGCAGGAGGATCCGGGCATTGTGGGGCCCCTGCGCCTTACGCCCAAGGACCGGAACGCCCTGTTCTCCGCGGGCAGGCACATCAAGGACTTCTCGATAGAGTTCTGGCTCTTTCCCCTTAATATGGAAAACGGGGAGCATATCCTCGCGTGGAACGCCACGCGGCAAGGGGTGCAGCGGATACAATGCACCGCCTCCAGAAACCGCCTCCAATGGGCTTTCACCGACTTCTTCGACCTTTCGGACCCGGAAAGCGGCGCTGGCGGCGACGCCGAAAGGACGACCGTGTCCCTCAACGGCGACACGGCTCTGGTTCCGCGCACGTGGAGCCACCACCTTGTCCGCTTTGATTCTGAAACCGGCCTTTTGGAATACCTCGTGAACGGCCAGAGCGAAGACATAACGTATACCACGCGGACCGGACGGGAGGGCGGCCAGATACGCTATCCGGTGGCGGGACAGGGCGGGAGTTTTGTTCTGGGGAGCCGGTTTATGGGTATGCTGGACGAGTTCAAAATCCACAGCCGCTTCGCGCCGGACCCGCTCGTCCGCAAGTATCCGGCCCGGGGCGGCAGGATAGAAACCCGTGCGGTTGACCTGGGGGAATATAACAGCCGCGTGCTTAAGATAGAGGCAGCCGGCGGGAGAACCTCCAACACCGGCGGGGTTATTCAGAACGAATACGTTGATAACGGAAACTTCCGGTTTTCCGACGGCTCGATGATTCAGTTCTTTATCCGTGCCGGCGAGTCCCCCTACCGCTGGGACAAGGCGGCCTGGCGCTCTTTTATTCCCGGAACCGGCCTCACGGACATTCAGGGGCGGTACGTGCAGATCGCCGCGGCTTTCTATCCGAGCGGGGACGGGGAGACCACCCCCTACCTCGACGAAATCAGTATCACCTACCTGCCGGACGACCCGCCCAGAGCGCCTTCCCAGATAACCGCCGTAGCGCGGGACGGCGGGGTTGACCTCGTGTGGCGGGCCAGCCCGGATAGGGACGCCGCGGGCTATGTGGTATACTACGGCACCGCAAGCGGGGAATACTTCGGCCAGGGCGCGGCGTGCGGGGATTCGCCGGTAAACGTGGGGAACCGTACTGCGATACGCATTGACGGGCTTCTTAACGGAACGCTGTATTACTTCGCGGTGGCGTCTTACGACCGCCTCAACCCCCTGCATATCGGCGCGTTTTCCCGCGAGGTAAGCGCGCGGCCCCTGGGAACGTTCGAATGAGGACGAGCGGATGGCTCTTACGCCTCCAGAAGAAACCGACCCGCTGAAACAGGCGCGGTTATTGGCCGGCTCTGGACGTTACGAAGAGGCTGAAAAACTTTTCAAGACCCTTATTGCCCGAAACCCGTCGGACCGGACGCCGCGTCTGGCTTTGGCGGCTTTGTTGGCAGAAACGGACAGGACGGTTTTCGCCATGACGCACCTCCGCCGCCTTTTGGCCGCGGACCCCCGTGATACGGCGGTGCTTTCCCTTATGGGGCATATCTACCGAAAGTCCGGCAGGCTTAAAGACGCCCTGCGGATATTCCGGCGCGCCGCCGAAATCGCGCCGGAGCGGACCGATTTCCATTTCTACAGCGGGAACCTGTACCGGAATCTGGGGGACTATAAGGCCGCGGGCCTTTCGTACACCCGTATCCTCAAGATAGACCGGAACCACATCCCGTCGCACAACAACCTGGGGGTAACGTATGCGGATTTGGGGGAAGAGACCAAGTCCCTCCTCGTGTTTCAGCAGGGGCTTACCCTTGATCAGGACAATCCGATCCTCCTTTTCAACTACGGTGCGCTCCTTGAGGTCTGGGAGCGGTTTAAGGACGCGCTGTTCGTGTACCGGAAGGCGATTGAGTATAAGGCGGAATGGGACGCGCCGCGCCATAACCTGGGGGCGCTGTTTTTCCGGCTGGGGCAGGCGCGGGAAGCGCTTGAGACCTTTACCGACGCGCTGTTCGTGGCCCCCGGCAGCCCCAGGTCCCTTAACAATATGGGCGTGGTTCTGCTGGTGCAGGGGAAAAACCGCGCTGCCGCGGCCTATTTCAAGCAGGCCCTCCGCGTTGAGCCGGACTGTCAGAAGGCGGCGGACAATGCGCGGCGGGCGGAAACGGTTGACGCGCTGACCCGCGAGACCGCGCTGGCCTCGTTTTACCGCGCCGGCATGGTTCTCATGGAAGACGCCCCTTTCGCGCCTTACGACCCGGAAGCCCCGACCCCGCCGCGGCCTCCAAGCGGGGACGCGCCGCAACCCGCCACGCGGCGGCGGGTCATTAGCGAGCGGGACCGCCCGCAGGCCGCCGGAACCCCGCCACCGCGCACGCAGCCCGCGCCGAAACCCGCGCCGCGACGGGTCATTAGCGAGCGGGATCTCCCGCAGGACGCCGGAACCCCGCGGCCTCCAAGCGGGGACGCGCCGAAACCCGCGCCGCGACGGGTCATTAGCGAACAGGACCTCCCGCAGGACGCCGGAACCACGCCGCCGCCGCGAACGCAGCCCGCGCCACCCCCTCCTCCACCGGAGCGGTACTGTAAGGACGTGGATAACGCGGCCATACGGGACCTTCTGGCGTACCTTTTGGACTTAACCGCGTACCTTTCCCCACAGGACAGCGCGAAGTTTAAGAAAAGCGCCGAATACCGCACCCTCCTCACCCTCATCACAACCCTATCCCCTCCGTCTCCGCAGCCTCCG
>JAITHR010000106.1 GCA_031279895.1 Spirochaetaceae bacterium | reverse complement strand
ATCTCCTGGCCCGCGGGAGTGAGTATCCACTCCAAAAACCGTGCGGACTCAGGGCGTATGCTTTTTGCGGAAAGCACGATAAATGGCCGGGCCATCAGGTAGGAGCCGTTCCGCACGTTCAGGGCCGTAGCCTCCGCGCCCCCGACGCTGACCGCCCGAATCGAGGAGTCCATGGATCCCAGGGAAAGGTAGCCGATAGCGTCCGGGTTGCGGGAAATCTCCGCCTTTACCGCGCCGGAGCCGTCGAACTCGACGGCTCCCAGAGCCAGTTTGTCCTTAAGGCCCACAAGCTCCTCGAAAGCGCCCCGCGTTCCAGACCCGGGCTCACGGGAAACAATCGCGATTCTGCCGGTTTTCCCGCTCGTAATCTCCTCCCAACGGGTGATTTCCCCGGCGTAAATCCCCCGTATCTGCTCGACCGTGAGGTCCGTTACGGGGTTCCGGAGGTGCACCGCCACCGCGATGCCGTCCACCGCGATAACCCGCTCCGTCAGGCCCAGTCCCTTTTCGGACGGGGACAGTTCCCGACTTGACATCCCCAGCTCGCTCGTGCCGGAAGACGCGGCCTTGATGCCGTCAGAGGAACCGGTGCCGTTTATGTTGATTTTCACGCCGGCATTGCTTTTGAGGTATGACTCCGCAAGCATTTCCATAAGCGGCGCCACCGAGGTGGAACCCGCGATTTCAATGGTATAGACCAGCGGGGTTGACTCCGCCTTACGGCCAGACGCCGTAAGGTGCGCGGTACACAGGGCCATAAGACCCGCGGTACAGAGGGTAGGTAATTTCACGGTATACTCCTTACCTGAATGAAGATGGGAGTATCATGCGTTAGAAAGGTTAAAAACAGATAAGAAAACGGTTAAAAAACAGTTAAAAACGCCGGCGGGCAGGCGCCCGCCGTACATACCCTAGATGCGCTGCTCTTTCTTTTCCCGCAGTTCCGCCTCTTTCCGGTCGATTTGTTCCCGCGCCGCGGCAATCTCGTCCAGAATCGCTTTGATTGCCGGCGTATCGGCGCGTACCGCGGCATCGGAGTCAGCCGTCAAAATCGTATACGCCTCTTTCCCCAGACGGTCGGTCAGCTTCTCGACCTGGCCTTTCAGTTTTTTAATATCCAAGGTCAATATGCCCTGTTCCCCAAGGTTCTGCGCCCTGGCCCCGGCCTTTGACGCGAACTCTTTTGAAGTTTGGGCGCCCTGTTCCAACAGCCCCTTCATTTTTTCGCCGAAATCCTCTATGCCCATTGTTTTTCCCCCTTAGAAATGCAGAAATGGTGTATGGTATTGCTTTAATTGTGGGCCGTCCGCAAGAAAAGTCAAGGTTTTCCCCGGGTTTCACGCCCCGCCTCAGCGCTTCCTTCTGAACACGCGGTAATTTATGGCGGGAAAGATGTTATGCCGCCGCTCCAGACCGGTGAGCCACTCGGTACTGAGGTAGTTGCTGCCCAGAGCCTCGTAGATGGTGGTGAAATTACGGAGGGACTCTTCGATTTGGGCGCGGGCGTACTCGGCGGATTCCCCCTTGTAGAGCAGTTTCGTCCAGTCCGACGACTGGCTTAAAAGTATCTCCCGCGCCGCCTGATTGAGCGCCCGCTCTTTTATGCCCGTCTCGTTGGGAAACCGTCCGGCTATTTCGGTCATCCGCTCCAGAGAGCGGACCGTGTGCCGGTATATCCAGTCATTCGAGGCGTCAAGCCACGTCTCGGCGTACCCGTTATACCCTGCTGAAGAGAAACAGGGGGTCACCACCTCGGCTGCGGAAAGATCCTGTTTGTAGAGGTACTCCGCGGGGGTCATAAACCGGAAGTCCGCGCGCTTCGCCCCCTCCCGAAACAGGGCCTCAAGAAACGCCGGCCCCTCGTGCCACAGGCGCCCGAAGGTGTCGGCGTTATACGCCGCGAGGCTTATGGGGTTGTCGGACATATAGGCTTGTGCCGCGGCGAGGCGGGAAACTCGGGATTCGAGAAACGCCGCGGCCTGTCGCGCCGCGAGCTCCGACGCCTGTTTCGGGTCGTAGACCGTGCCGCTTAGGGCTTTGTATTTATAGCCCGTTTGGGTACGGCACCCGTCGGGACCCAGAAAGGGCGCCACCGTCTCCGCTGAAAGCTCGTATCCCGCGTCCGCGCAGTTGTCCCGATAGGTTTTATCGTAGGAAAACCCGTGTTCCCCGCCTACGATGTCCTTGTGGGCGTAGTAATCTCTGGCAAGCACGAACACGCCGCGGGGGGTTTTGACCGGATAGAAGCTCCCTTTTGACGCCGCGGGCTCGCCTAAGACGAGCGCGTGGGTGTTGACGATGGTGTAGCCGAAATTATAGGCCCGGAGGTACCGGTCGAGTTCCGGGTCCCACCCCAGTTCCGGCAGCCAGAAGCCCTGGGGGTGCTTCCCGAAATACTGGCGGTACAACGCGATGGCCACTTCAAACTGCGCCTGGATAGCTTCGGGGCGCGCGGTGTAAAAGGGCAGAAACCCGTAGGTGGCGGCGGTCATTAAAATCTCCAGCCGGCCTTTGCGCTGGTAATGGTCAAAGACCGGAAGGAGACGCCGTTTATACCGCTCCGAAAACCACCGGAGCCGCTCCCGCGCCTTTTCCCTCCAGCGTTCCGCCAGATCCCGCGTCCGCCCCTCCCCCTTTGCCGCGAGCCGCTCCGTTTCCCGCAGGCCGAAGTCGATTTGCGCGTTGAGGTATTCCTCGTACCGCGAAAGGAGCAGCTCGTCCCCCAGCATGGCGCAGAGCGTCGGGGAAAGGGAGATTCCCAGGCGGAAATGTATCCTTTCCGCATCGAGCCGGTCGAACATATCGAGCAGGGGCAGGTAGGTTTCCGAGAGCGCCTCAAAGAACCACCGGTCCTCCGCGGTCAGGGGGGGGGTCTGGCGGCGTATGAAAGGCGTGTGCGCGTTGAGCGCCAGGGCGATAACCGGCTGTTTATTCATACTCGATACCCAGCCTCGACCGACGGTCCCCGCTGCGGATTACCCGAAAATCCTCCGCGCCGGAGAGCAGGGCAAGCGGATTGTCATAGAGCGCGTCTTTTTTCCGGTGCGCGTCCTGTACGTCTTTTATATAGGGCGGCCTCACGAGTTTGGGCAGGGTAAAGGGGCGGGAGGCTGCCAGCACCGCGTCTTTCCCGCCCAGCACCGCGCACAGCTCCACCGCGAACCGCCCGCCCTCAGGGGAGAAGCCTAAGTACCAGGCCGTATCCGCAGGGCCTACGGACACGGTAAAGGAGTCCTCGCGGTGTTTGCGCGGCGCAGGCGGGGACAGAGGACCGCGGGAGCCCGCTGCGCCGTCGCGGTTTGACACTCTGAGCCGGTATCCGCCGAAGTTCGGGGCTTTTTCATAGAACTCCCGATCCGCGCCTTTCATTTCCCAAAAGGCGAACACCCAGAGGGGATCCCGGATAAGGACTTCGATAAAGGTTATGTTGTACTGTTTGGGCAGCTGCACGGACTCCGGTGCGGCGCTTTCTCCAAGGGACGGTTCCGCGTCGGAATCGGAATCCGAATCGGATGCGGCGTCCAGGAGTTCCGCCAGAATAAACGCCCGGTCAAGGCCCGCGGGAATATCGATGCCCGCCTGTTCCGCCATCTCTTTAAGTTCGTCAGTGGTTAAACGTTCAAGACGGGATTTCATAAGTGAAAGGGGTTTCATACCCGAATCGTTCATAATCGATCATCATGGAAAAAAGCCCGCCCTCTGTCAACAGCCGGCGGCGCCGGTGGCACAGCATGGCCGCGTGTTGTTTCTGAACGGTGCAACACCGTGTCCATTGAGCGCGTCAGTGCTGTTGAGGCGCGGCCCGTCTCCGACGGCTTCAGCACTGTTGTTTCTTAATGGTGCAA
>JAITHR010000227.1 GCA_031279895.1 Spirochaetaceae bacterium | reverse complement strand
CGGAACATCAATGTTTTGTCCCGGAACATCAATGTTTTGTCCCGGAACATCAATGTTTTGTCCCGGAACATCAATGTTTTGCCTTAAAACATCAATGTTTTGTCTCAGAACATCAATGTTTTGTCCCGAAACATCAATGTTTTGTCTCAGAACATCAATGTTTTGCCGTAGAACTCCAGACGACGGAGGTGGCGGAGGCGGTAAAGTAGACAACGATCGCTTTGAGCCGCTTCGCAGGTAGCTTATGAAACAGCCGGAGGCTGCCGGATGCCGCAAAAGGTATACCTTTTAAGCCGGCCTTACGCGGGGCAGAACCGTCTCTTGTTACCGATAACTCTTTACACAGTAATAAATAATAACCGCCGCAGCCTCCGGCTGTTCTAAAAGTGTCCTGATACGCGCCTGTAAGTAGTCATTGTCCGCTTCGGAGCGCTTCGCAAGAAGCTTATGAAACAGCCGCAGCCTCCGGCTGTTCTAAAAGCGTCCTGATACGCGCCTGTAAGCAGTCTTCGCGTACTTACAGCCGCTTCGCAAGAAGCTTATGAAACAGCCGGAGGCTGGTTGAGGGCGCCGGCAATAATGTCGTGTACCGTATCGGCGAGGCGCTTCCGGCGCTCCTCGGCGCTCAGATCGGAGGTGATAATCGGCGGGGCAAAGGTTACGCATACCGGCACGGCGCATACCCGACGGGTCTTCTCAAACACTTCGTAACTGCCGGAAATGGCTATCGGCACCACCGGAACACCGGACTGGGTTGCCAGCTTAAACGCGCCGGAGCGGAACGGCAAAAGCCCCTGCCCCCTGCTTCTGGTTCCCTCTGGAAACACGATTACCGCGGCCCCGTCCTTCACGCGGCGTATGCCGGCGTTAATGGTTTTCACTGCCCGTCGGATGTTTTTGCGGTCGATAAAAAAGCCGCCCAAAAGAAAAATCCAGATATTGAGAAACGGGATAAAAGCCAGCTCCCGCTTGGCGATGAAGCCCACGGGCCTGTTCACCAGCGCAAGGAGGAGGAGGATGTCAAAAATGCTGGCGTGGTTGCTGACCAGACACAGCCCGCCTGTAGGCGGGATATTCTCCTGCCCCCGCACCGTTACGGTGCAGCCGATATACCGGATAATCATCCGCGACCACATACGGGCGATCCTGTAGACTATGCGGGACAAGGGCTTTTTAAACCCCAGAAGACTTGGGATGCCGAACAGAATGCCAAAGGGACACAGGACAATTATCATTACGATTGTTACCAGAAGATCCAGTATTGTTTTGAGTAACGCCGCCATACACGCCTCCGTTATCCGCGCTTTTTTATCTCTGTTTATCGAACGCAACTCCGCCCAGCATACCGGTCTTTGCGGGAATAGTCCAGCCGCTACGCCGACGCGCCGATAACCCGCGGCCTGCCGGACATATCGCGGAAAGTCCGTATATCCGTGTACCCGGCGGCGCGGAGGAGGGTCTCTACGGCGTCCGTCTGGCGCGGGTCCGCCTCCAGAAAGAGCGCGCCCCCGGGCAGCAGGCGGGGTTTCGCCGCTTTGACGCAGCGCCTGATGATGTCAAGTCCGTCCCGCCCTCCGTCAAGGCTGCGGCGCGGCTCGTTACGCACTTCTTGCGCCAGCGTGTCAATCGCGTCAGACGGGATGTAGGGGAGGTTGGCGGTTACGCAGTCAAAACGGTCGGCCTCCGGTATGCGGTCAAAAAGGTCGCTCTCGGCGAAGCGCGGCGCGGGATTCGCGCCTCCAAGAAGGCGCAGCGCGTTTTCTTGGGCCACCGCGAGGGCCGCCGGAGAAATATCGGCGAGAAGGAGGGACGCCGCCGGAAATGCGTGTTTGAGGGCAATGCCCACGGCGCCGGAGCCCGCGCCCATATCAAGCAGGGAAAGACCGGCAGGTCCCGGCCTCCGCATAAGAAACCCGAGGGCAGCCTCTACCAGAGTCTCGGTGTCCGGCCTCGGCACCAGCACGTCTTTTGTGACGAGAAAGTCCAGCCCCCAGAACTCCCGTTGTCCCAGAATATACGCGACGCATTCCCCGGCGGCCCGCCTTCGGAGAAGCCGCTCGTAGTCCGCCGCGTCCGGCGCCGAAAGGGTCTCGAATGTCCGCGTGATAAGGTCCGCTCTCGTGCCGCCGACAACACGCGCCAAGAGGAGCGCCCCGTCAAGCGCGGGGGATTCCGCGCCGGCGCGCTCAAGAAACGCGGTTCCGTAGACAAGGGCTTCCCTTTTCGTCATAACGGGGACACCGTAACGCGGAGGAGGTCTTCCCGCGCCGAGAGTTTCAGCGCGTCAAAGAGCTCCGCCACGTCGCCCTGCATAATAAGGTCAAGCTTGTACAGCGTGCGGTTTATCCGGTGGTCCGTAAGCCGGTTTTGGGGGAAGTTATAGGTGCGTATGCGCTCCGAGCGATCCCCGCTTCCCACCTGGCTCTTTCTGTTTTCCGCCCGTTCCAAGTGCGCTTTCGCCTCTTCCATCTCATAGATCCGCGCCCGCAGGATACGCATGGCTTTGGCCTTGTTTTTTATCTGGCTTTTCTCGTCCTGACAATGCACCGCAATCCCTGAGGGAAGGTGGGTAATCCGCACCGCCGAGTCCGTGGTGTTGACGCACTGGCCCCCTGGCCCGCCGGCGCGCATCACGTCGATCCGCAGGTCTTCCGGCCTTATGTCGATTTCGGTCTCGTCGGCTTCGGGAAGCACCGCCACCGTAACCGCCGACGTGTGTATCCGGCCGGAAGCTTCTGTTGCCGGCACCCGCTGAACCCGATGAACACCGGACTCGTAGCGGAGGTTTTCGTACACGTTACTGCCGCTTATGGAAAAGACGATTTCTTTTACCCCGCCCAGTTCGGTCTCGTTAAGGTTCATAACCTCAAACTTCCAGCCGCTTGTTTCGGCGAATCGGGAGTACATCCTGAAGAGGTCCGCTGCAAAGAGCGCCGCTTCCTCTCCGCCGGTGCCGGCCCTGATTTCCATGATGATATTCTTTTCGTCAAGCGGGTCTTTGGGAATAAGGAGGAGCTTGAGCGCTTCCTCGGCGTTCTGTATCCCGGCCTCAAGTTCCTGCGCCTCTATTCTGGCAAGCTCCCGTATTTCCAAATCCTCGTCCCGCAGGAGTTTCCGCGTGTCCGCGAGTTTGGCAAACCGGTTTTCCACTTCCTCGTGCGCGTCGGATACCGCCTTAAGGTGGGCGTATTCCCGCATAAGGGCGCGGTATTTCTGCTGGTCTTTCACGAGGTCAGAATCCTGGATGCAGCAAGATACCTCTTCATAGCGTTTGAGCAGGGACAGAAGCCGCTCGTTTTTCTCTGTTTTTTCTTTTTCTATATATGCCATGGAGGTACGATACCGGAAACCCGCCTCCCCCGCAACCCTCCGCAGCCTCCGGCTGTTTCATAAGCTTCTTGATACGCGCCTTTCAGCAGACGTCGACTGCTTAGAGGCGCTGGGCATGACGCTTTTTTCTCTAAGCGTCCTGATACGCGGCCTAAGCGGACGTTGCCCGCTTAGAGGCGCTGGGCGGGACGCTTATGGAACCGCCGGAGGCGGCGCCTTTCAGCGGACGTTGCCCGCTTTGAGGCGTTTCGCATGACGCTTATGTGCCACCCGCCGCCGGCGGGCGGCTGAGGTGCCGTGCCAGGGTCTTGAGGATCTCAATAGACTCCCGCAGGCTTGCCACCGACTTTTCCGGCACCTGCGCCAAAGCATCGGTTACTATGGACAGCGCCTCCATGCCCGCTGCTGCGGCGCTCCTGTTTTCCGGGGCGGCGCACATATTTTTGGACAGGGATTCGGAGACGCCCGACAGGGTTTCCAGACCGGACGCCAGATCCCGCATGGTTTGGGACGCATCTTTCAGGCGCTTGGCGAAATCGGAAAGGTATTCCGTAAAGGCGTGGAGGTTCTCAAGAGGAGCGACCGGCAGATCTGACGGTGCGCGGCGCCGAATTTCCGGCGGCGCCGGCATATTCGCAGAGCGGGCCGTAGAGCGGGACAGCGCTTCGGCAATAACCATCGGCGCTTCGGCTCCTACCGGCGGAACGTTTCGTGGTTTCATCTAGAGGTTCTCCTTTTCAAGTTCGGGCGCTGACGTGTTCTTTGGTTCAGACTGCCGGCGGGCGTGTTTTTGAGGGCTTTCAGCCAGCAGGATGAGGACGCGGGCGGTCTCTTCAAATTCCAGCGCCGGATTTTTGAACGCCGCCGCCGCTTCAGCGAGCCGCCTCTTCAGGGCGGCGCGAGCCGCATCCGCCGCTTTGAGGCGCTTTTTGAGTGCTTTACGGGCAAGATCCGTTGTTTTGGCGATATGCGCCGCCACGCGCCTAACCATATCCCGCGAGGGCGCCACCGCGTCCGGCGACTTTTCTGTAATAATAGCCATAGGCTTCTTCTCCTTGTGTGTTTTTGACGTGCGGGATCCGCGTTGCGGTTCCCGTGTTTCATTTCCCTCCCGTGTTCCCTCCCTCCC
>JAITHR010000182.1 GCA_031279895.1 Spirochaetaceae bacterium | reverse complement strand
CGTATCTTCATTCTTGTCGTCGTCACGCTGTTAGTCGCAGGATCGATGTTCGCGGAACAAAAAACGCTTATCGATTTTGCCAAGTTAGCGGCTGACATCTCAGTTGCGGAAAAAGAAGGGGGAGATCCTCCTGAAACTCCCAACCAAAACGAAGCGACCTTTATGGAATTCTCCAATGAGGCCACTAGCAATTTCACTGCCAGACAACGGTTGGCAATGAAATCCTCTCTTGCTATCGGGAAATGGGACGTACTATTGGCGTCTTCTTCCCGGAATGTTACCACCAAGGGTCTGAGCTTTACTAAAGAAGCCAAATCAAAAGGCGCTTTTGCGGATGATGACGGAGAGGAAAAGACGGTCATGGGTGTACGCATCCATTTCCCCACCGAACCCTTTAGTTCTTGGGCGGCCATTAAGCCTCCGTTCCCCATTCCGGCGTTTGAGCCTAACGGCACGGTGGACGCGGACGCGGGAACCTTTACCGCCAATGAAGACGAAGACGGTGTTACCACTCCCAGTCGGTTCGAAGGACCTGCTGACGATGACGGCAACCCCACCGGCGGCTACGGAATCGTTAAGAATGTGGGAACCATTAAGTCCATCGCCGTCAACGTGTACGGTCTGAACTTCCCCCATTCCTTGTCGGTTATCCTCATTGACGCTCAGGGCGTTGAGAAGACCTATTTTATGGGCTATCTCAATTTTGAAGGCTGGGGAGAACTCCGGTGGGACAATCCCGCGTATGTCGAGAATGTACGGAATCGGGAACTCAAAGTGGACCCCATCTATCCTGACAACACTCCCTATGTCAAGTTCGGCGGATTTATCATCCAGCGCCAGGCCAACCATAAGGGCGGCGACTTTGTCGGATACTTCAAAGACGTAAGCCTTATCTACGACCTCGCGGTCCTCCCGACCGAACGGGATATTGACGATGAAAGCGAATGGCACATCATCCAGACCCGTGACAATGAACGGAGCAAGAGCGAGCTTCAGCGGCTTGGTCAGTACCAGATGCAGCGCCAGCTCGATCTGGAACGCCAGGCTCAGGAGTCTTTCATTAAGCCCCAAGAATAATAATTCTTGAAAAACGCCTTAAGAGGCGTGGCTTAGGCTGTCTGAAAAATCTTAACCGGTTTTTCAGACAGCCTTTTTCATATGTTATAAAAGCGGTGCAAACAGGTGAGTTTTCAGCTTCCAGACAAGACTCGCTTCCGGCTGGTCTATGAAAAGTTTCTTCCTATCCGGGCGTTAATTACCAAAGACCTTGAAGCCGCCATAGAAGACGTCCTTAAATCTTTCTCGTCCCGCCCGACCGTCAAGGGGCGCGTAAAAGAGTTCGGAAGCTACTATAAGAAATACATCAAAGTCGCCTCCTCAAATCTGAAACTGCCTATCATTACCGATATAATCGGCATACGAATCGTATGCCCCTTCTTTGAAGACCGACTCAGCGCAGAAAAACTTTTGCGCCAGTTCTTTCAAGTGGTGGAGGTGGAACGGAAAGGCTCGGATTATTCATTCAAAGAATTCGGCTACGAGTCTATCCACTTGCTCATAAAAATACCGGAATCCATCTTGAAAACCAGAGGAGACTGCGGCCTTGAAGTGGCCGAAGTGCAGATACGCACCATTTTGCAGGACGCTTGGGCCGAAGTGGAGCATGAACTGGTATACAAAGCGGAATTCGCGCCTTTCGGGGAGCCTATGAAACGCAAACTGGCTGCGGTAAACGCCAGCCTCTCTCTGGCGGACACGATATTTCAGGAAATCAGGAACCACCAGCGCCAGCTTAACAAACAGCTCGATATGCGGCAAGGCTCGGTCTTTCAAAAAGTAGACGAATCGATCGACTCGATTATCTTCGCGTCGGAGATGACCGCAGTCGTGTCCATAAACCCGCCGGACAGTTCGGACACGGACGTGGAAATCGGATATACCATGGACGACTTCCTCCTCCACGCGCTCTCGGCACATAACAAAAAGCAGTTCAAAAAGGCCATCGACCTCTATACCCAAATCCTCGATATGACCCTCGACAGCGCCATCGGCTCCCTCGTCTATAAACATCGGGGCATGGCAAACTTCGCCCAGTCCCAGTACGAGGAAGCCATTCTTGATTTTACCAAATCTTTGGAACTGGACGGCCAGTCCCATAAATCAGCCTACTATCGGGGGGTCGTCAAGGCGGTGCTTCAGCGCTACATCGACGCCATCGAAGATTTTTCCCTCTCCCTTGAAATAAATCCCTATTACGCCTTCTGCTTTTACCGCCGGGGACAGGCGTATTATCATATCGAAGACCTCCCGCAAGCCCTCGCGGACTGTAACTCCGCTCTGGCGCTGGAGCCGGACATCGCGGAATTTCATAAATTTAAAGATCTGCTCCTCAAAAAACTAAACCTGTAGGGCGGATTTTTTTCTATTCCTTTCTATAAACGCGGCATAAAACGCCGCCGCCCCCTTTACACGGCAAGACCTATTCTCTATACTAACACTCATCAAAATTATACATGAAAGGAAGGATAACCATGTCTCGTGTATGCGATATTTGCGGAAAACATACGATTACCGGCAACAAGGTGAGCCACGCCAAAAACCGCACCCGCCGTGTGTGGAAGCCCAATCTGGTAAAAGTAAAAACAGTGGTGGGAGGAACTACCGTAACACTCAAGATCTGCACCCGCTGTCTCAGAAGTGATGTTATTACCAAAAAAGTGTAAGCCTTAAATCTGGAAAAACGATTGACCGGCTGGATAGGAACCAGAGGGGTGCCATCACCCCTTCGGTCCGGCACTCCGATTTCGAAACGCCGGTTTGAGAGGATTGCTCTCTGGCCTCTATAGGGGTGTTATGAAAATAGAATTGTTTACATTCTGCGACTTTGCCCAAGAAAACGGCGGCAAATTAACGATTGTCGGAACCTTTGATACCATCATCTCCCACAATTTCCCCTGCGTCCACCCGCAACTGTCGGTGGTCATACGGATACGCTTTGATATTTGGGAGTTCGCAAGCCATACGTTTCGGATTGAAACGAGAGACCTCAACGGTGAAATGAACATGGAAACCATAAACGGCAGCGTGGACGTTAAGGGCATGGGAAACGCGACCGCCGTGTCCCATCTGGTTTTTACCATCTCCAACCTCCGCTTCAAAAACAGCGGGGTGGTGAACTTCATCCTTTATATCGACGACAAGGAGCTAAGCTCCATTCCCCTCCATGTAAGAAAGGGGTAGGCGCTACAGCGGCGCGGCGCCCCCGCACCTGCCGGTTTTTTATTCTTTTCACCCGCCCTCTTCCCGCTCCATTTCCGCCTTTTTCGCCAGTGCCGCTTTTCTTGAACCCAAAAGAATGGACAGCGGCTCCAGAAACGGGACATTCTCGCAGAAGATTTTGATGATAACCATCATGGGAACCGCCAGAATCATGCCCACAAAGCCCCAAACCCAGCCCCAGCACACCAGGGAGATGAGGATTACAAGCGGCGACAGCCCCAGATTGTCCCCCATGATTTTCGGCTCGACCACGTTGCCGATAACGAAGTTCGTTACCACCATGATTGCGCACACCGCAATAACCGGTCCCGGGTTCGGCCAGAACTGGAGTATCGAAAACAGCGCCGCGCCTGCTCCCACGGCGATGCTGCCGATGTTGGGAATAAAATTGAGGATGAACTGGATGATCCCCCAGACCACGGCGAACTCAAGCCCCACCACCGTCAGTCCCAGGGTTACGAAAACGCCTGTGGCAAGGGAAATAAAGAATTTTGCCGAGAGGTAGCGGCTGACCTGGCGCGCAACGTCGGCGCCGATTTTTTTTATGGGTTCGGCCCACTTTCGCGCAAAAGCCACTTCGATTTTTTCCATAACGTGCGCCGCTTCAATGAGCAGGAACACCATAAAGAGGGTCATCATCATCGCGTCTTTGAGGAATTCGATGAAGGCGTTGGAAAAAGAGAAGGTAAACTGCATGATTTGAGCCCGAACGCCAAGCTGCGCCCACACGTTTTCAAAAAAAGACAGGTGTTCGTCATAGGGAAGCTCCATAAAATCGGAGAGCCACAGATATATCTCGGTGAGGCGGGTCTCGTATTTGGGATAGAGGCCGAGAATAGCCCTGCCGGAAGCGAAAAGCGCCATACCCACCAGATACAGGCCGGCTATAATCATAAAAACCACCAATATAATCGAGAAAATCCGGTTAATGTGCAGCTTCTCAAGAAAAATAACCATGGGGTTTATCACAAACGCGAGAAAAACCGCTATGGTAAAGGGCAGGATTACCGATGCGGTAAGTTTTAAGACCCCGCCACCCAGCACACAGGCGATAAACGCGACTAAAATGAAGGTTCCCTTGCTGGATTTGAACGTATAGGCTGTCTGTTTCATGCTTCTTTATAGTATAGTCTCCGAAAGTCTCATCGGCAACCGCCGCAGGCGGTTCCATAGGCTTCCTGATACGCGCCTTTCAGCGGTCTTTGTCCGCTTTGAGCCGCTTTACAGGACGCTTTTGTGCCTCCCGCCGCCGGCGGACTAGAGGGACTTGGAGGAGCGGGTTTTGGAGTAGAGGTCGAACGCCACCGCCGCAAGAAGCACGAAGCCTTTTATGGCCTGCTGCCAGTCTATTCCGACCCCGATAATCGACATACCGTTGTTGAGAACCCCCATGAAAAGCCCGCCCACAATGGCGCCGACGATTGTTCCGATGCCGCCTGTGGTGGACGCGCCGCCGATATAACAGGCGGCAATGGCGTCAAGCTCGAAGTTCTGCCCGGCCTTGGGGGTTGCCACGTTAAGGCGCGCCGCGAATACCATGCCCGCAAGGGCCGCGATGATACCCATGTTAGTATATACCCAGAACATCACCCACTCGGTCTTTATGCCGGACAGCTTCGCCGCTTTCGCGTTGCCGCCCAAAGCGTAAATGTGGCGCCCCTGCACGGTACGGGAGGTGATAAAGTGATAGACGCCCACAAGAAGCCCCAGTACCACAAGGATATTCGGAATGCCCCGGTACAGGGCGAACACCACGGCAAAGGCCATGATAACCGTTACGAGAAATACCGTTTTGGCTATCCAAAGACCGGTAGGAAGCGTGTCGAAGCCGAACTTTTTCTCTTTTACCCGCGCCCTCACGCCGCTTAAGACGAGCAGTCCGGAGAGGATAACCCCGATTGCCACGGTAAGGAGGTGCGTTTTCCCGCCGCCCAGGGGATCGGGGATAAAGCCGGAGGAGAGGGACTGGAAGAGGGGCGGGAACGGGCCCTTGGACTGCCCCTGGAGAAGCACCAGCGCGATACCCCTGAAGACAAGCATCCCCGCGAGGGTTACGATAAACGCCGGTATCCTGAGAAAGGCGATCCAGAACCCCTGCCACGCGCCGATGATTCCGCCGACGAGCAGGGATACGAGTATCGCCAGCACCGGGTTCACCTGTTTGTCCACAATGAGCATCGCGGCCACGGCGCCCACAAAGGCCACCACGGACCCCACCGAGAGGTCGATGTTGCCCGTGAGGATGCAGAGCATCATCCCCACCGCCAGTATCAGCACGTAGCTGTTTTGCAGGACCAGATTGGTCAGGTTCACCGGACGGAAAAGCACCCCGCCGGTAAGCGCGCCGAAAAAGAGCATCGCCGCGGCCAGCGCGATAACCATGCCGTAGTGTCGGAAGTTGTTTTTGAGGTTTTCCCATAGAACACGCATTTTCTTCTTTCCCCCTTAGGTTTGTATGATATGGCGCATAATCGCTTCCTGCGTGGCGGTCTTTCCCTCAAGCTCGCCCGTGATGCGCCCCTCGCTCATCACATAGATACGATCGCTCATGCCGATAACCTCCGGCATCTCGGAGGAAATGATAATACACGCCATCCCCTGGGAAGAGAGCATATTGATGATGGTATAGATCTCGTATTTCGCGCCCACGTCGATGCCGCGGGTCGGCTCGTCGAGGATGAGTATCTTGGGATCCGTGAAAAGCCACTTGGAAAGCACCACTTTCTGCTGGTTCCCGCCGGAAAGGTGCATGGTAAGGTGGCGTATCGACGGCGCCTTGGTATTCATGGCGCGTTTGTAATACTCCGCCTCCCGCACTTCCGCCGCGTCGTCGATAACCTGAAAGGCCGCCACCTTTTTGAGTTTCGCCAGGGTGGTGTTCCGTTTAATATCCTCGATAAGCACGAGCCCGTATTCCTTGCGGTCTTCGGTAACATAGGCGAGACCCCCTGCGATAGCCTTGGGGATTGAGGTAAGGGAAGCCTCGACGCCGTTTATAAGGCACGAGCCGCTTATGCGGGCGCCGTAGGACCGCCCGAAAAGGCTCATGGCGAACTCGGTGCGCCCCGCGCCCATAAGCCCCGCGATGCCCACCACCTCGCCGGCGCGGACCGTGATGTTCACCCGGTCAATCATCTTCCGTTCGGTCTGCTCCGGGTGGTACACTGTCCAGTCGCGGGTCTCGAACACCACGTCTCCCGGTGTAACCGAGCGTTTGGGGAACCGGTCCACGATCTCCCGCCCCACCATGCCCTTGATAATTCGCTCCTCCTCAATACCGGCCTCCCCCACCTCCAAAGTCTCCACGGTCTTCCCGTCCCTTATGATGGTAACGGTATCCGCCACCGCCGCCACCTCGTTGAGTTTATGGGAAATGAGCACCGACGAGATGCCGTGGCTGTCCCGCAGGTCCCGCAGAAGGCGGAGCAGGTTCTCGCTGTCGGTTTCGTTAAGCGCCGCGGTCGGTTCGTCGAGAATAAGGAGCCGCACCTCTTTGGCCAGGGCCTTGGCGATCTCCACGATTTGCTGTTTGCCCACGCCGATACGGTTTACCGGCGTGTCGGGGTTTTCCTTAAGCCCCAGTTTCTTCATATAGAAGAGCGCGTCCTCGCGGGTCCTATGCCAGTCAATCACCTGATACCGCGCCCGCTCGTGTCCCAGAAAAATGTTTTCCGCGATGGAAAGGTAGGGGCTTAACGCCAGCTCCTGATGGATGATGGCGATACCCGCCCGCTCGCTCTGCCTGATGTCGGGAAACGCACAGGGCTTCCCGTCAAAGACGATCTCCCCCTGATAGGACCCGTGGGGGTACACGCCGGAGAGGATTTTCATAAGGGTTGATTTGCCCGCGCCGTTTTCCCCCACCAGGGCGTGGATCTCGGCGCGGCGCACCGCGAGGTTCACGTTGTCAAGCGCCTTCACCCCGGGAAACTCCATCGTAATGGCGCGCATACGAAGGAGAACGCCGGTCTCTTCTCGGTCTGTCGTCTGCATCTCCCCCGCCTCCGCGGGCCCTTAAAGCCCGATCTGGGACGCGGTATAGTACCCGTTGTCAACCAGCTCTTTTTTGATGTTGTCTTTATAAATCGCCGTTGATTGCAGGAGCATCGAGGGAACGATGTACGGGCTCCCGTCTTTCACGCTGCCGTTTTCATAGTCGGTCGTATTGTTTACCTCCGCGCTCTTCCCCTCCATGATAGCCGTAACCATTTTGACCGCTTCCGCCGCAAGGAGGCGGGTATCTTTAAAGACCGTGGCGTACTGCTCGCCTGCGATGATGGACTTTATCGAGGGGAGCTCCGCGTCCTGGCCGCCTACGACAGGCATGGGGTTGCCGCCGGACCCGTAGCCCACGCCTTTAAGGGACGAAAGTACGCCGATGCTGATGCCGTCATACGGGGAAAGCACGCCGTCCAGTTTCCGGTCCGTGTAATACGCGGAGAGGAGGTTGTCCATCCGCGCCTGCGCCGTGGCCCCGTCCCACCGGAGCGTCCCGACCCGATCCATCCCCTGCTGGCCGGACCCGATAATAAGGGTCTTCCGGTCGAAATACGGTTTCAAGAGGTCCATGGCGCCGTTATAAAAGAAATAGGCGTTGTTGTCGTCAGGCGATCCGCCGAACAGCTCGATGTACCGCGGCGATTCCGCCGTGGCGCCGTCCAGGTCAAGCCCTTTCACGAGGATCTCCCCCATCTGCATCCCGACCTTGTAGTTGTCGAAGGACACGTAATAGTCCACACGGGGGCTGTTGCGGATGAGGCGGTCGTAGGCAATGACCTTAATGCCCGCGTCCGCGGCCTTCTCCAGCACCGCCGTAAGGGATTCGCCGTCGATACTGGCGATGACCAGCACCTGTACGCCGGCGGTAATCATGTTTTCAATCTGTGCCACCTGGTTCTCCACCAGATCTTCCCCGTACTGGAGATTGACGCGGTATCCGAGCTGTTCCAGCCGGCTCTTGACATGATCCCCGTCCTGTATCCACCGCTGGGACGACTTCGTGGGCATGGCCACGCCCACGGTTCCCTTTTCCGCCTGCCGCCCGCTTTCGGCGCCGCTACTCCCGCCGCCGCTCTGCGCTTTACCGCACCCAAGTATCATCCCCGTAAGGGCCAAAAACGCCAGGGCACTGCCCGCGGCTGTTCCGATTTTCATAAGAGTCCTCCTAAGACTTCCCGAAATATATACGCTGCATAAACGTACATTCTCATCGTACAATACATAAAAAGCGCCGTCAACAAAAACCTCCGCCAGCGGCGGAGGCACAGCATGGCCGCCTGTTGTTTCAAAGTGGTGCAACACCTTGTCCGGTAAGCGCGTCAGTGCTGCTTAGGCGCGGCTGCGCTTCGCGCCGTCTCCGACGGTTCGGGAGCACCGCGTTGTTGTGCGCGGTAAGGGGCGGCGCGTTGTTCGGGGCGGGGCGCGTCTCGCACTACCGTGGGGTTTGGGGAGGCCGGCCTCCCCAGCCGCCGGAGGCAGCCGGTCTGTCGCCGTCCGCACTTTGGGTACACGCCTCCGCGCCCCGCGGGTGCAAGCCCGCGCCTTGGCGGGAAGTATTCCTGTTTCGGAAGGACGTATTTCCGTGACGGAAGGACGTATTTCCGTGACGGAAGGACGCATTTCCAGGACGGAAGGACGCATTTCCAGGACGGAAGGACGCATTTCCGCGACGGAAGGACGCATTTCCGTGACGGAAGGACGCATTTCCGTGACGGAAGGACGCATTTCCAGGACGGAAGGACGCATTTCCGCGACGGAAATACGGAATTCCAGGGCGGAAATACGTGTTTCCAGGACGGAAATACGGAGTTCCAGGGCGGAAATACGTGTTTCCAGGACGGAAATACGGAGTTCCAGGGCGGAAATGCGTGTTTCTGTCACGGAAATACCGGTGTATAACCGCCGGTGAGGGGGCGTAATCCTGTGAATACGGCGTAGTAAGTATAGATTAGTAAAGGATTTACCGCCGGAGGCTGCGCGAAGCGTAGCCGCGCCTAGTCAGTATTAAGCCCGCTCACCGGACACGGTGTTGCACCATTAAGAAACAACAGTGCTGGAACAGCCGGAGGCTGGGCGGCCATGTTTGAAACAGCCGGAGGCTGGCCGCGCCTCTAAGCAGTCAACGACTACTTAGAGGCGGTATCAAGACGCTTATGAAACCGCCGGAGGCGGCTAATCGCGGTAGACAAGACGCACCCTGTCGGGAAACGTGCTGTCTCCAACCCGCGTCCGCCGCGAAAGGGTTACGCTCCTAAGGCCGCTACACCCATAAAATGCCGCGACCCCGATGGCAATAACGCCGGCAGGGATGGTTACGCTCCTAAGGCCGGCGCACCCCAAAAACGCCCAATGCCCGATGGCAATAACGCCGGCAGGGATAGTTACGCTCCTAAGGCCGGCGCACCCCAAAAACGCGCTGTTCCCGATGGCAATAACGCCGGCGGGGATGGTAACGCCGGTAAGGTCGGTACACCAAGAAAACGCAAACTCCCCGATTTCAGTAACCTGAAGTCCCTTGATCCGGTCGGGAATATCCACGGTACTCACGCCGTCTCTGGAGATATATTTGGTGATAGTCATGCCGCGCCCGTTTTCCGCGTACCGCAGCCGGTCCGGTGCTTGTTCCGCCGCGGGCGGCACAGGGGGCGCGGGCCGCGGCGCGTTTGCCGCCGCCGTAAGGCGGAGCGCCCGCAGCCTCCGGCTGTTTTAAACATGGCCGCCTGTTGTTTCCGAATAGTGCAACACCGTGTCCGGTTAGCGAGTCAGTGCTGTTGAGGCGCGGCCCGTCTCCGACGGTTCCGGCATGGCCGCCTGTTGTTTCCGAATAGTGCAACACCGTGTCCGGTTAGCGAGTCAGTGCTGTTGAGGCGCGGCTACGCTTCGCGCCGTCTCCGACGGTTCCCTAAGCGTCCCGCCTCGCGCCTGTAAGCGGTCTTCGCCCGCTTTACCGCGCTTCGCAGGAAGCTGTTTAAAACAGCCGGAGGCTGCGGTAAGTCTTTTATTCATAGAGAGTTAGAGACACGTCTCCCCACTTTGGAGACAGGGAATTCCGCCTTGGAATTCCGTAATTCCGTCACAGAATTCCGTAATTCCGTCACAGAATTCCGTAAGAACGTGACGGAATTCCGTAAGAACGTGACGGAATTCCGTAAGAACGTGACGGAATTCCGTAAGACCGTCACGGAATTCCGTAAGACCGTCACGGAATTCCGTAAGACCGTCACGGAATTCCGTAAGACCGTCACGGAATTCCGTAAGAACGTCACGGAATTCCGTAAGACCGTCACGGAATTCCGTAAGAACGTCACGGAATTCCGTAAGAACGTGACGGAATTCCGTAAGAACGTCACGGAATTCCGTAAGAACGTGACGGAATTCCGTAAGAACGTGACGGAATTCCGTAAGACCAAAACAGAATTCCCTCCCGCCGAAACAAGGAGCAGTGTCCCCGAAACGCGGAGGC
>JAITHR010000171.1 GCA_031279895.1 Spirochaetaceae bacterium | reverse complement strand
GGTTCGATCGCGTGTATAGTCTTTTTCATTATGAACAGAAACCGTGCGACGCGCCGCAACGAACCGCGAAAAACAATAAAGGGCGCACCGTGAAACCGTTTGAAAAATCCGACTCCTTCTATCTGCTGCTCTTCTTTTTCATCGTCATAAGCGCCGGCGCCCTCCTCCTGTACATCCCCGGTATGTGGCGGAAACCGGACGGAACGCCCGCGCCTGTGGCCTTCACCGACGCCTGCTTTATCGCCACGTCAGCGGTGTGCAACGCGGGCCTCAGCACCCTGGACCTTGCGGGCCTCAGCCCCGCGGGGCGGATACTCGTCATCTTTCTCATGCAGACCGGCGGCATCGGTATCATAAGTTTCAGCTGCCTCCTGGCCATTATCCCCGGAAACCGGCTGGCCTTGAGCCGGCGGAACACGATACAGGGCTTTTACCTCGACGGCATTGAATACCGGCCACGGAAGATCATTCGGAACATTATTATATTCACCGCGGCCATCGAAGTCCTGGGCATAACGGCGCTTGCGGTCCAGTTCGCGCTGGCCGGCGTTGAGGAGCCGCTCTTTATGGGGGTGTTTCACGGGATTTCGGCTTTCTGCAATACGGGCCTGTCCCTTTTTCCCGACCAGATGCGCTCCTTTTCCAACAACACGCCGGTTTTACTGACCGTCATGCTCCTCATCCTGCTGGGCGGCATAGGGTTCATCGTGCTGCATGACAGCGCCCGGACCATAGGCGGCATTTTGCGCGGAAAGAAGGCGCGTTTAAGCTACCACAGCCGCGTGGTTCTCGGCATGACAGGCGGTATCATCCTGGCCGGAACCGTGTTCTTCTTCGTGATGGAACACACGCGGCTTTACCGGAGCATACACCTCACCGCCGAGTGGATGAACGCGCTTTTCCAGACGATTAACCCCCGTTCCGGCGGCTTCGACGTGTTGCCCCAGGACAGGTTGAGCCAGCCTTCCAAGGTGCTTACCTGCCTCCTTATGCTCTCCGGCGGGGCGCCCGGCTCCATCGCCGGCGGCATCAAACTGACCACCCTTTTCGTGGTGTTCGCGGTTATGCTACGGAAACCGGACAGGGACGGGGATATTGTCGTATTCCGCCGCCGGCTGCCCAGAACCGCCGTTCATAACGCGGTGGTCTATACCCTTAAGGCGCTGGGGCTGCTTATGGTGTTCATAGGCGCGCTGGCCGTTATCGAGGGGCTGCGCGGAATGCCGGTCGGACGCATCGTGTTCGAGGTCTTTTCCGCCTTCGGCACCGTGGGGCTTAGTCTGGGGCTTACCGGAGAGCTTTCGGTTCCGGGGAGGTGGGTCATTATCGCGGCCATGTTCGCCGGTCGGGTGGGGCTTATCGCCCTGGCATTTCCGGTGGTCCGACGCGGGAGTCTCGGGGTAAACTATCCCGAAGGCTCGCTTTTATTGGGATAGACTTGAGAGGAGGTACGGCATGAAACAGATAGCGAAACAGATAGCGATTCTGGGACTGGGGCATTTCGGGAAAAGCGTATTGGAGGAACTGCTGGAACTCAATACGGAAGTGCTGGTAATCGATAAGGATCGGGATCTTATCGACGTGTATAAGGACGCGCCGGTCCACGCGGCGGTGGCGGACATCCTCTCGTTCGAGACGCTCCGCAAGATACTCCCGGAATCGGTCGACGCGGTGGTTATCGATACCGGAGAGCGGATAGAGGCGTCTATTCTTGCGGCAAGCTACTGCGCGAAGATGCGCGTCAAAATAATCATCGCCAAGGCGGAAACCGAATCCCACGCGGAAATTCTGGAACTCGTGGGCGCGACCAAGGTGATATTCCCCAATCGCGAGGCGGCGCAGCGCGTTACCCGTCAGATTTTTTCCGCGTCGCTGCTCAATTACCTTCCGGTGGGGAACAACGTGGTCATAGCGGAAATGGCGGTGCCGCCGGATATGGTCGGGAAAATGCTTGCCGGTTCGGGGCTGCGGGAAAACTACGGGCTCAACCTGCTTGCGGTACGAAGCGGCGGCGGCGAGTTCCTCCACTGCGCTCCCGATTACCTTTTCAAAGAAAATGACATCGGACTTTTCTCCGGCAACGAAGAGAATATAAACCGGTTTACCCAGAAGCCGCCTGATGTCGAGCGTCAAAGCGTCGTGGCGAAGCTCTTTAAACTCGGCGCCTCCCGTATTTCCACGCTTTTCCATTCCAAAAAGCCCGCCGGCGGCGGCGGCACATAAGCCGCCTCCGACGGTTCCACAGGCCAGCCTGTTTCATAAGCTTCCCGCACAGCGGCTCAAAGTAGTCGCAGACCGTTTAGAAGCGCGGCGTGGTACGCGGACAGTCGTTGTTCGGGGCGCGGGGCGGGAAACCGCTCCCGTGGGGTGCGGGGAGGCCGGCCTCCCCGCGTCTCTTACACGTGCAAGTGTCCCGCCGCCGGAACCGTCGGAGACGGCGCGAGACGCCCCGCGCCCGCGCATTGGCACCACGTCCCCCGCTTACCGCCACGCCTCCCCGCTTCGGGGACACTGCCCCGCGCCTTGGAATTCCGACCCCTCACCTTGGGAATTCGGATCCGCGCTCTGGAGATCCGGATCCGCGTCATGGAGATCCGGATCCGCGTCGTGGAGGTGCGCACCTTTGCCCCGGAGGTGCGCACCTTTACCCCGGAGGTGCGCACCTTTGCCCCGGAGGTGCGCACCTTTACGACGGAGGTGCGCACCTTTGCCCCGCGGGTGCAAGCCCGCGTGTTGCGGGTGCAAGCCCGCGCCCCGCGGGTGCAGGCCCGCGCCTCACGGGTGCAAGCCCGCACTTTGGCGGGAGGGGGTTCCGCCTTGGGGACAGGGAGTTTTACCTTGGGAAGCGGGGGTTCCGTTTTGGACACACGGATTCCTGTTTCGGCGGGCGGGAATTCCGTTTTTGGGGGGCGGAATTCCGTCCTGGAACCCCGGAATTC
>JAITHR010000163.1 GCA_031279895.1 Spirochaetaceae bacterium | reverse complement strand
GAAGAGGCCGCGGGCGCGAACCCGAGCCGGTTTGTGGGGCGGCGCCTGCCGGTGGAAAACGTGAACTGGTTCGACGCGGCTTTGTACTGCAACCTGCGCAGCCGGAAGGAGGGCCTTGCACCGGCATACGCCATAACAGGCGCGGAAGTGGTCTGGCGCCGCGACGCCGCGGGCTACCGGCTCCCCACCGAAGCGGAGTGGGAATACGCCTGCCGCGCCGGAACCGTGACCCCTTTCAACACCGGCTCCCGCATCACCACGGAGCAGGCGAACTTCAACGGGACCATGCCCGCGGCCCGGGGCATTGCCGGTATCTTTCGCGGGGCCACCACGCCGGTCGGCACGTTCCGGCCCAACGGCTGGGGCCTGTACGATATGCACGGCAACGTGTACGAGTGGTGCTGGGACTGGTACGGCGCGTACCGTATCGGTCTCCAGCGCGACCCCACGGGCCCGGCAACCGGTTCGGAAAAGGTCATCCGGGGCGGGTGCTGGAGCTACTCCGCCCGCAGCCTCCGCTCTGCCAGCCGCAGCCGCGACCTCCCCACCCACCGCGGAAACGGCGTCGGCTTCCGCCTCCTCCTTCCCCTCTAGCCCGCCGGCGGCGGCGGCACATAAACGTCATGCGGAGCGCCCCAAACAACGACTGTCCGCATACCGCGCCTCTAATCTGACTCCGCTTGCTTTGAGCCGCAACGCGGGAAGCTTTTGGAACCGTCGGAGGCGGGTCGGAGGCGGGTCGGAGACGGCGGTAACTCCTTTACTAATCTATACTTACTACGCCGTATTCACAGGATTCCGCCTCCCGTGCCGGCATTATACACCGGTATTTCCGTCACAGAAATTCGAATTTCCAGGGCAGAAATCCGGATTTCCGTCACAGAATTCCGGGGTTCCAGGGCAGAAATTCGGGGTTCTAACGCGGGGAGAGGTGTCCCTCAGCAGTCGTTATCCGCTTTGGGGCGCGGCGCGGGAAGCTTATGAAACAGCCGGAGGCTGCGCGAAGCGGAGCCGCGCCTCAACAGCAACCAGTGAAGTAACCGGACACGGTGTTGCACCGCTTGGAAACAACGGGCGGCCATGCTGAAGCCGTCGGAGACGGCGGAGACGGCGGAGGCTTTATGACATTTGTCATAAAGCTCATGCGGAACGGGCCGGTCGCGTGGTTATTACTCTATGAACTTAAAAAGGGAGAAAATAACTATGACGGACATAGATGCCCTCTACGCCCGCTATCGTGCGGGCGCTCTGGATCGGAAACAGTTCGAAGAACAGCTTTGCAGGCGGCTCATTGAACACCAAAAGAAAGCCAAGGGGCCAGTCCGCGCTAAAGACGGACACGCCGGCCTTATTTCCGACCTGTACCCGGCGCTCAGGCGGGCCATAGACGCCTATAAAGAGGTGGGTTCCTCCTTTGAGGCGTATATTTTTTCAAAAATGTATTGGGCCTCCAGAGGCTGCCGGACCCGCGAGCTAAAACACGCCGTTGCCGAGAGCGTGTTTTGGACTGACCGTGCGCTTGAGTCACGGGACCGCCAGGGCGGGTACCTTGAGGAGCCTTTTTCAGAACCCTTCGCCCTTTCGGATCACGCGATAATTTCCAACCCGCGCCAGATACTGTTTTTGATACTGAAATCGTACTGGTACCTATCGGATGATTTTATCGAGCGGGCCGCGCCGGTCATCGGGATTGACGCGGCGCGGCTTACGGAGATGGTTCGGAAGCTGCGGGAGATGCGGATTACGCGGGACGTCGAGCGACGGGGGCTTCAGGAGCGGCTTGAGCGGCAGCGTTATCGGTGTATGCTGTACGCGGATCGGGTGAAGGACGCGCCGGAAGGTTCGGCGGCGCGGGCGCGGGCGGAGCGGCGTCTTGCCAAGGCGCGGGAGCGCTGCGAGGCCATGCAGAAGCGCCGGGCCGCGATGAGCGAGTCCGCCACGAACCGCCAGGTGGCCTGCGTGTTAGGTATACCCAAAGGGACGGTTGACTCGAACCTGTACACCCTGAAACAGAGACACAAATCCCCCCAGCAGCCTCCGCAGCCTCCGGCTGTTTCATAAGCGTCTTGACCGCCTCCGGCGGTTCCAAAAGCTTCCCGCCACGCGCTTGTAAGCAGTCTTTGCGTACTTAGAGGCGCGGCGCGGGAAGCTTTTGTAAAAAAGCCTTGGTGCGCTCCTCCCGCGGACGGTCGATGACCTCCGCCGCGGGTCCCTCTTCGACAAATACGCCGCGGTCCATAAACAGCACCCGATCCGCGACCTCGCGGGCAAAGGCCATCTCATGGGTAACAATAACCATCGTCATCTTCTCCGCCGCAAGGTCCCGAATAACTTTCAGAATTTCACCGGTAAGCTCCGGATCCAACGCGCTGGTAGGCTCGTCAAAAAAAAGTACCTCCGGCTCCAGCGCAAGGGCGCGGGCAATGGAAACCCGCTGCTGCTGGCCGCCGGAAAGCTCGCACGGGTACGAACCTGCCTTTTCCCCAAGCCCCATCTTCGCAAGAAGCGCCCGCGCCCGCGCCTCGGCTTCCGGCTTTTTGCGGCGCAGGACGCGGATCTGGGCTTCGGTAATGTTCCGCAAACAGGAAAAGTGGGGAAAAAGATTAAAGTTCTGGAACACCAGCCCCATTTTAAGACATACCCGACGAAGCACTTCCGGCGCCGCGTATATCCCGTCTTTCACCATGACCATACCGTCCAGCGTAATCGTGCCGCTGTCAACAAGCTCAAGATGGGTTATTGACCGCAAAAGCGTTGACTTCCCGGAGCCCGAAGGCCCGATAATCGCCGCCACCTCCCCGCGCCTTACGGCAAACGAGAGATTTTTCAGCACCCGCAGTGCCTTATAGGATTTTGAAAGACCGGTAACGCTAAGTATTTCCATATATTTCCGTTTTTTCCTTTTTTATACTAATTTCCATACCAAAGAGAGGGGTATAGGCGCCCCGCCTTTTGGGTACAGCCTACCGTAAGCACCGGCGCCGCGCAAGCCGCCTCCGGCTGTTTCACCGTCTCCGACGGTTTCAAAAGCGTCCTGATACCGCGGCAAAGCAGGCGAAGTCCGCTTAGAGGCGATTCGCGCCGTTCCGACCTGTTTTCGGAGCATAAAACAGTAATGTTCCGGGACAAAACAGTAATGTTCCGGGATAAAACATTGATGTTCTGAGATAAAACATTGATGTTCTGAGACAAAACATTGATGTTTCGCGGCGGCCCGTTAGCGGAAGTCCCGCGGCGCCGAAGGGCTTATCCGGTCGAGCGCATGGGAGAATGCCCGGACCACTGTTTTCCGGTCCCCGTCAAGGAGGGTGCGGACGTGAATGACCACCCGCCCGTCCCGAACCGCCGGAACGACCGGTACGCGGAAAGTCCGCATCGCCGCGGCAAGGGTTTCC
>JAITHR010000125.1 GCA_031279895.1 Spirochaetaceae bacterium | reverse complement strand
TTTTAAGGCTTTCAGGGGGGACGCGACCGGTAAACTCGACGGCTGACGGGTCGGTATGCGCCAGGTCCCGAAGAGAACCGGCGTCTGAAGAGCGGAAATTATCTTTTTCCCCCACGATGACGAGCCTGTGCGCCAGCCCCTCGGCGCGGGCGCGGAAAAATCCGTCGAGCAGGCACGGGAGCCCCTTGTGTTTCTTGATGTTCCCGATAAAAAGAACGGTTTCTTTTTTCGTAACCCCCTTTGGCGCGCCTCCCTGGAGCGCTGGCTGCACCGCGCTGCGGGTAACGACAATCGGCGCGGCGTTTCCCAGAAAATGCGCGATGCGGGACTTTGAAAACTGGGAAACGGTAAATACGGTCCGCGAGCGCCGGAACGCCCGCCTATAAAACCACATACGCGCCGCAAGGCCCGCTCTGGAGGTGAGTTCCGGCATATCGGGAAAGATAATGTCGTGTATGGTGGTATATACCGGCGCGGTAATGCCCCCGGGAAGGTTGAAATACGGGGAGTAATACCGGTCCGCACGGTTTATGGCGTCCCGAAGGCGGCGCGGGAAGGCGCAAAGCTCCGAAAGGGAAAACGGCCTGACGGCGCAGGGGATAATCTCGCGCTTCCTTTCATCCGCATCCGGCGCAAGGCCGTGTAGAACCGCGGGGTCCCCGAAAAGCGTGAACGTGTGGGGGGATTCCAGAAAATACGGGAGGCAGCCGCGCAGGTAGACCCCTACGCCGCTTGAGTCCGCGAGCCGGCAGTCAATCGCAATACGCACGGCCTTCAGCACCCGCGCAGGGCGCTTTCTTCCGGCGTTTCCGGCGGTTCCGCGCCCAGCGTCGAGATAATGAACGCGGCGGTCCGCTCACCCGCTTCCCCCCGGTGGCCCCAGGCCGCTTCTTTGGCGCGGACGCGGGCGGCCCGGTACTCCGCGTTGTCCGAAAGCCGCGCCGCAACCTCCCCGATACGGGCAAAATCCGCCTCCCTAAGCTCCGCCCCGATTTCCCGCGCAATTCCGAACTGCCGCGGCTCGCGGTCGATGTCGTCCGCGTCGTAGGGCCGCAGGTCCATGCCCGCGGACACGTACAGCACCGGCTTGTCCCGCAGAAACGCATAGTCGAAGATAATGCCGGAGAAATCGGAAATCATAACGTCCGCCTTTGCCAGGGACCCGATGTTGTCCCGCTCGTAATCCCACTGCACGTTTGGGGACTCGCGGTACCGCGCCGTAAGGCGCTCAAGGAGCGCGGACTCGGAGCGCTTCGACTGGGGGTGGGGCCGGACGATAATCCGCCAGCCGGTCGTAACCAGCGGGTCAAGGAGTTTTTCGCCGTAACGGGAGAGGAGCCCCGAAGCGCCCCAGGACGGGGAAACGAGCGCGGTAAAGGGGTGGGGGTCCTCGACAGGGAGGGAGGCGAGTTTTTCCGCGTATTGGTCGAGGTAGGTGCAGCCCACGGTGACGAGGGTCTTTGCCGGCAGGTTCCGTTGCCGCTCAAGGGCGCGGATGTCTTCCCCCTGATACTCACCGGTGAGTAGCACCGAGTCAAAGTAATCAAGCCCGAAGAGCCGGTACAGCGTGGCGTCCCCGGGGGAGTGGAGGATATGGGCGTAGTGCCGCACCGTCTTTGACCGTTTGAGCTGATACACGTTAAGAGCCGGCGTGGTCATCAGAACCACCTGCGCGGAGAGGAAATTGAGGCGCGTGAAAGCCGCGTTTCCCTCTCCGATGTATTCCGCTGCCACGTACTCGTACAGAGAGGCGAAAACCGGATCGTCCCGCGCCGAGGTAAGGTATGTTACCCGCTGTTTGCGCCGCTCGAAGGCGTCGAGGACCGGTTTGAATACGTTCCAGTATTGGATCCCCTCGCTATAGAGAACAACCGGACGGATGGCCGCATCCGGCGCGGCTTTCCCGACGCCGGAGAAAAGGGTTTTCGCTTTTATGAGGAGCGCCCGCGCAAGGAAATACAGGGTTGCCGCCGCGCCGATCAGGATGGAAAACAGGATACTGCCGGTGCCGGGGTCAATATACAGGGGGTTAAAATACATAAAAATCACTCCTTCAGCCGCCTCCGGCCCGCCTCCGGCGGTTTCATAAGCGTCCTGCGAAGCGCCTCTAAGCAGTCAACGACCGCTGTGCCGCAGCCCGCGAAGCGCCTCTAAGCAGTCAACGACTGCTTTCCCACAACCCGCAAAGCGCCGCTCCTAAGCAGTCAACGACCGCTGTGCCGCCGCCCCTAAGCGGAGGTTGCGTACTTTGCCGCTCATAGCAAGACGCTTATGTGCCTCCGCCGCCGGCGGGTGGGAGGCGGCGGAGGGCAAAGTCGCGCAGGCTTGGGAAACAGTCGACCCTGCGGCCCTGAAGCGCGTCCGCAAGAGGGCCGGAAGGTTCGGAGGCGGAGAGCAGAACCGGCGTACATCCCGCGGCAATGCCGGCCAAAACGTCCCGCGGACTGTCGCCCACCATGAAAGACCGGCCCGGGTCGATGGTATACTGCGCGGCGGCCTGTAGGATGAGGCCCGGCGCGGGCTTCCGGCACGCGCAGTCGATTTTGTATTCCGCCCGCTCGCCGGCGTAGCCCCTGTCCGGGTGGTGGGGGCAGAAAAAGATGTCGTCAACAAAGGCGCCCTCGCGCCCCAGATCGGTTTCCATCTTCCGGTGTATCTCCGCAAGTTCCGCAAGGGTAACCTCGCCGCGGGCAATGACCGGCTGGTTGGTAATCACGATCGCAAGGTATCCGGCCCGGTTTATCAGGCGGACCGCCTCAGCCGCGCCGTCAAGGAGGACGAGCTCCTCCGGCCTCCGCACAAAGCCCGCGGCGCGGTTAATCGTGCCGTCCCGATCGAGAAACACCGCTTTCTGGGGCTTTGAAAGGTTGCGGGACCCCACGATGCCCTGTTCCATATCGCGGGAAACCGCCGCATACCGCTCCGGCGTTCCCATGTCCTTGATGTATTCCGGCGTTTTGTACGCGAACACGCCGCCGGAGGCGATAAGGGGCTTAAGGATATTCCGGTCGAGGTCAACCTTTTCATCCCGCTGCGCGGGGAGCGCCTCTTTCTTAAGGAGGTGGATGCCCGCGTTCACGAGGTTCCTGAAATGCCCGCGGGGGTCCTCCTTGGAAAGCCACGCGGTCACCCGATCCTCCCCGTCGGTTATGAGGAGGGCGCTGTCTTCCGGGTGGCTGTTGGGGTGGGCGGCCAGGGTCGCAATCGCGTTACGGCGCTTGTGAAAGGCCAGCATACGGGAAAAGTCAATATCAAAAACAATGTCCCCGTTTATCACGAGAAAATCTTCCGTCACGTCCGGCAGTTTGTACAGGGCGCCCGCGGTGCCGAGCGGCTCGGTCTCGGTATAATACGAAATAGCGCACCTTCCGTTCCCGTCGAAAGAATAGCCGCATCCGAAATAGTCTTTTATCTGCTGCCCAAGATGCCCGACCACAACGGTAATGTCCGTAAAGCCGTTTTCCATGAGGCGCTCTATCTGGTGGGCAATGACGGGCTTTCCGGCCAGGGGGATCATGGGCTTCGGAATATCACGCGCTATTGACGCGATGCGGGTTCCCCTGCCGCCTGCCATAATGACCGCTTTCATTCAGAAAAACCGGTCTTCGAGCATGAGGCACAAGCAGTGGTACACCGGCAGGTGCAGCTCCTGAATCTTATACGTCTCGATTTCGGGAACAATAACCGACACGTTGGCAAAGCGCTTTAACGCGCCGCCGCTCCCGCCGGAGAGGGCGATGACCTTGAGGCCCCTGGCTTTCGCGGTGGCCGCGGCGCACAGCACGTTCCGCGAGTTTCCCGACGTGGAGATGCCGAGGAACACGTCCTCCGGTTTCCCGTACCCGTAGACCTGCTGGGCGAAGATGATATTCCCGTCAATATCGTTAAGCGAGGCGGTATTAAGGGAGGCGTGGCTTGAAAGCGGTATCGCAGGCAGCCCGGGCTGGAGGTGCGGAAGGAGGTAGGCCGCGATCTCCGCGTCGATATGCTCAATGGCCTCCACAAACGGGGCCGGAAGGCGCCGCTTTTTCACGAAGTTCTTCATAAGCTCCCCGACGATATGCTCGGCGTCCGCGGCGCTCCCGCCGTTTCCCGCGATAAGGAGCTTCCCGCCGTTCGCGAAAGTGTCGGCAATCATCAGAAACGCCGCGTTAATATCCGAGGCGATGAGTTTCAGTTTCGGATAGCGTTCGGTTAGTTCTTGTAAATAGTCCATGCCTGGGTTCCTATTTCGGTAAAGCTGGGGGTCAGCACCGCGCCGCCTTTTTCTTTTAAGGCGCGGACAAGGCCGGTTTTCCGGCAGGGGTCGCAGTAGAGCATCATAAACCCGCCGCCGCCGGCGCCGGAAATCTTCGCGGATTTCGCGCCGTGTTCCAGGGCGTAGTAGTACAGGCCGTCGAGAAAATCGTTACTGATTGAGGCGGCGGCCTGTTTTTTGGCCTCCCACCCCTTGAGAATACACTGCGAGAAGCGCTCGAAGTCCCCGCGGAGGAGGGCTTCCTTCATGGCAACCGCCTGTTCTTTTACCTGATGCATACTTTCAACGCGCCCGGCGTCTCCTTTTTGGGTATGCTCGATCTGTTCTTTGATGATATTCGCGCTTTCCCGCGAAACGCCGGTATAATAGAGCACCAGGGACGCCTCAAGCTCGTTGCGTATCCACCGTTTAAGGCGCAGGGGGTTCACGATGACCCGCTCGTCCTCGTGGAACTCCATGAAGTTGAAGCCTCCGAAGGTGGCGGCGTACTGATCCTGTTTGCCGCCGGCAAACCCCAGATCCTCCCGCTCCACGGTATAGGCCAGCGCCGCAATATCATACTCCCCAAGGGGCAGGGTAAGCCACTCGACAAAGGCTTTGATAATCGCCACGACCAGTGTTGACGAAGAGCCGAGCCCGGATCCCGCAGGCGCGTCGGACCAGGTGGTAAGATGAAAAGAGGTTTCGGGACTTTTAAGGTACTCCGACGCGATTCGGTTATAGACGCCGATATGGAGCGGCAGGGCTGTTGACCGGTGCAGCGGGGCGCCCGGCGGGTGGGTTTCGGACGCGCCCGTATCAACCGCGGTAAACGAGAGGGCGCCGCGGGTATGCGGCTCGATGGTACAGTATGCGTACATATCGACCGTGGCGTTGAGCACCGAACCGCCGTAGCGGTTATAATAGGCCGCAATATCCGTGCCGCCGCCGGCCAGTCCCAACCGGAGGGGCGCTTTGGATCGGATAATCACCTCAGGCCCTCCTTACTAATTTATTATTTTTCATTATATCTTATGATAGTAGCCTTTTTTTACAAAAGCAACCCGCCGCCGTCTCCGACGGTTTCAAACATGGCCGCCTGTTGTTTCAAATTGGTGCAACACCCTGTCCGGCGAGCGGGCTTGCACAGCCCAGGCGCGGCTACGCTCCGCGCCGCGGCAGGCGGTTCGGGCGCGCCGCGTTGTTGTGCGTAGTAAGGAGCGTAGCGTTGTTCGTCGCGATTCGCAGGAAGCTTATGTGCCACCCGCCACCGGCGGGCCGCCGGCGGGCTTATGGAACAGCCGGAGGCTGGGCGGAGGAGAGCTTGCGGTGGAGGGTACGGCGGCCCATGCCCAGAACCTCCGCGGTCTTGCTCTTGTTGCCCTTAAGGAATGAAAGGGTGTCCCGAATAATAATCCGCTCCGCCTCCTCCATATTGACCCCGAAGGGAATCCGTATCCAGCCCTCGTCGGTCTTGGCCTGAATGGTGGGGGGCAGGTCGCCCTCGGTAATAACCCCGCCCTTTGCCATCACCACCGCGCTCTCCATGCAGTTCCGCAGCTCCCGCACGTTGCCGGGCCACTCGTAGCCGTACAGCGCGGCCCGCGCCCGCTCGTCAATGCCCTCGACGGCTTTGTTGTTCTCCTTGGCGAATTCCCGCAGAAACGCGGTGATGAGCAGGGGGAGGTCCTCCTTCCGCTCCCGTAACGGCGGGATGAAAATGGTTATCACGTTAAGGCGGAAGTAGAGGTCCTCCCGAAAGGCCCCCTTTTCTATCTCCGCCTTCAGGTCCTTGTTCGTGGCCGCCACAATCCGCACGTCGGTCTCAATGGTCTCCTCGCCGCCTACCCGCTCGAACTTCTTCTGCTGAAGCACCCGAAGGAGCTTAATCTGCATATTAAGGTCAATCTCCCCGATTTCGTCGAGGAACAGCGTCCCCCCGTGGGCAAGCTCGAACCGCCCCCGGCGGCGGTTCAACGCGCCGGTAAACGCCCCCTTTTCATGGCCGAACAGCTCGCTCTCAAGGAGGTTGTCCGGCAGCGCCGCGCAATGCACCTTCACAAGCGGCTTGTCCTTGCGCGGGGAGAGCGCGTGCACGGCGTCCGCCACAAGCTCCTTCCCCACGCCCGACTCGCCTGTAATCAGCACCGACGCCTTGGAGGGCGCCACGCGGCTTATGGTCTCAAACACCCGCCGCATCGCAAGGCTCGTGCCGATAATCGCCTCGAAGCGCTTCTTGTGTTCAAGCTCCTCCTCGATGCGCCGGTGTTTCAGCACCAGCTCGCGGTTCTCAAGCGCCCGCTTCACCAGCAGAGAAAGCCGGTCAAGGTTCACGGGCTTCGTGAGAAAGTCGTAGGCCCCGCAGCGCATCGCGGCCACCGCCGCCTCCACCGTGCCGTGTCCGGTAAGCACGATTACCGGCACCCCGGGGGAATCGGAAATGACCCGCCTAAGAAGCTCCTCCCCGCCAAGTCCGGGCATACGAAGGTCCGTAATCACGAGGTCGATGTCCCCCCGCTGGAAGCGCTTCCACCCCTCGCCGCCCACGGCTTCGGTAACAACCGCGTACCCGTCAAGCCCAAGGGCCGCGGCGAGCCCCTCGCGAATGTTTTTCTCGTCGTCAACAATGAGTATGGTGAAGCGCACGATCCCCCTCCCCTTCCGGCCATTCCGGTTTCGTTTCGGCTTTCTGCTGGGCGCGGGCCTTTTTCGCGCCGCCGTAAGGTATGAGCCGCTGTTCTTTCTGGGGAACCGGCAGGGTAATGGTAAAACAGCTCCCCGGTCCCGCGGGAGAAACTTTGGATTTCACCGCTATCTCCCCCTGATGTTCCCGTATAATCTTGAACACCAGCGTAAGGCCGAGCCCGGACCCGTTTTCTTTGGTGGTGAAGTACGGCTCGAAAATCTTTGAAAGGTGTTCCTCCGGTATGCCCACGCCGGTATCCCGTATATGGATGTGTATCTCGTCCCCGTCGGCTTCGGTTGTAACGGTCAGTTTGCCCCCCCCGGGCATGGCGGCGATGGCGTTTTTCACCAGGTTAAGGAGCGCCTGTTTCAGATGCCGCTCGTCGAAGTCGATGTCGGGAAGGTCCGGCGCGAGGTCAAGGGCGCAGGCGATTTTGGCCTCCGCAAGCTCGAACCTCACAAACGCGACAAACTCGGTGATAAGCGTGTTGACGTTTCCCGTGCGGAACTCCATGTTCATAGGCCGGACCGCGAAGAGGAAATCCACCACGATGCCGTTAAGCCGGTCGATTTCCTCGTTTACCACCCCGATATACTTGTTGATAAGGGCGAAACACGCGCCCCGCTCCCCCTCGGCGCTCCGGTTTCCGGCGCGGCGCCCGCTTTCCGCGGCTATGGCCTTCTGGATGAGCTGGATATGAATGGAAAGGGATCCCAGGGGGTTCTTTATTTCATGCGCCACGCCCGCGGCCAGCGTGGTAAGGCTCGCGAGGCTCTCCATACGCCGGAGCCGCGCCTCCCTGCCGCGCCGCTCGGTAATATCCTCAAGGTGGATAAGGGAGCCGGAAACCTGTCTGTCCCGCACCAAAGGGAGGATGCTGATGCTAAGAAGCCGCTGTTTCCCCTTGGTTTCCACGTCGAATTCCTGTTCCAGCGCCCGGTCCCCGTTCCGCAGCGCGGCCTCGAAGAACTCCGCCACGCTCTCGTCGCGCACCATCCTCCAGATAGGCTCCTGCTCGTCCGGCCCCAAAGGAAGAAAGCGGCGGGCGTATTTGTTTGCCATGATTAAGGCGTGTTCCGTGTCGCAGACCAGAATGCCGTAGGCAAGGGAGTCCAGCACCGTTTCAAGCCGGTCGATTTCGGCAACCGTGGAAACCAGTACGCCCCGTATCTGCTCTCCGGTCATTTTGTTCAGTTTCTGTAAAGCCCGCTTAATAAACTGTTTCATCTTGGATACCATCATACCAAACCAACGACTTCTTGTCCCAGCCGGCAGCGCCGGAGGCACAGCATGGCCGCCGTCTCCGACGGCTTCAGCATGGCCGCCGTCTCCGACGGCTTCAGCATGGCCGCCTGTTGTTTCAAAGTAGTGCGACACCTTGTCCGGTGAGCGGGCTTGCACGGCCCAGGCGCGGCTACGCTTCGCGCCGGCGGGTCGCGGCTTGGGAGCCGTGCGTTGTTGTGCGTAGCAGCCTCCGGCTGTTTCAGCGGCTTCTCGCATCGCGCACGACCATGCCTGCCCGTCTGTTTAGGGGCTTGTCGTTGTTCAGGGCGCGGCAAACCAATCTCCGCCCGCTTTGAGCGGCAGTTTCCCCATAGTGGCCGCGTCCGTTTCCAACATAAAAACATTCATCTCCGAGTCGCACACGACCATGACTGCTCTGATATGATTCAGTTTTACTCTGATATGATTCAGTTTTACTCTGATATGATTCAGTTTTATCCTGATATGATTCAGTTTTATCCTGATATGATTCAGTTTTACTCTGATATGATTCAGTTTTACTCTGATATGATTCAGTTTTATCCTGATATGATTCAGTT
>JAITHR010000071.1 GCA_031279895.1 Spirochaetaceae bacterium | reverse complement strand
TTTGCGATAACCAAGCTATGCCCCAGGCACGTATCGTTGAAGTAGAAATCTTGAGGAGTAAGCCGGGCAACCGGAACAAGCCTCAAGCCCCTGCCTTTAGGCATGGGGTAGCTGACGGTGTACTTGATGGGGCCCGTAATGGTTTTGGCGATAATAAGGGTCATGCCCGACATGGCCGCCAGAATAAGCGCGCCGATAACCACGAAGAGGAACGTGAGGCGCCGCACCGGTGCCATAACCGACTGCTCCGTAAGCGCCACGCCTACGGCCCATTTCGCCGCGGTATCGGCTATGGTAATCGGCGTTATGATGATGATGGCTTTGGTTCCGAGAAACGCGGCGCGGGTCATAATCGTATAGTCCGCGCCCTCCCGAACCGCCTGGGTCAGTTCCCCCACCTTTTCCCCGGCAATGTCCCGCTCGGTTTCCATGATGTGTCTGCCCGCACGATCCTTGTCAACATGGGCCACCACAATGCCGGAATTACTGAATACCGCGGTCGCGCTGTCCTGAAAGGGCTTAATCGTGTCGGAGATGTACTGGATGGAATAGAGGTCTATGTCCGCGCCCACCACGCCGACGGTCTTGCCGTTATGGATAATGGGCATGGTAAGGCTCGTAACGAGCATATCCGTCCCGTCCACGCGGTAGTGGTACGGCTCGATAACCGCCGCCTTGCCGGTACGCAGCGGGACGCGGTAATACGCGGCGGTCTCGTAGTCCACGAGCGCTTCAAGCGTTACCTTCCCTCCCCTGTTGGCGAAATAACTGAGGAACCGTCCGCTCCGGTCCGAGCCCGGGGTGTTCACGTATTCCGCGTCAAGGCCGTCGAGCGCGTCGGGCTCGAATCCGGCCCAGAAAGACAGGGCCTCCGTATTTTCCATCGTTACGCCTTTGAGCGTGGCGTTGAACGCTTTGCGCCGGTCCGCAAGCGGCACTTCGTCAAAATGCCCCATGATAGACGCGACGGTGCGCACCGCGTTGAGGTATTTCTCAAACCATATCTGCACTTTCTGGCCGCTTTCCCTCGCGTTGATACGGGCATTTTCCATTGACAGTGCGAGTATTTGTTTCCTGAAAAAGAGAAGCGACCCGCCCACCAGTATACCGGTGCCGATGAGGTTCATAACCGTCATAACCAAGATCAATTTGATACCGATTTTCATAATTTTTCGTACCCTGTTCCTTACTATGATTTAAGGCTAAGGGAAACCGGTCGGCGCGGGACATAGGCGCGGAAACATTATCAAACCATCATACCATCTTTTCCAGCCTCCGGCTGTTTCACCGTCTCCGACGGTTCCAGCGGCGTCCCGCCTTGCGCCGACCCTAAGCTGTCCCCGCCCGCTTTGCCGCGCTTCGCAGGAAGCCGTTTAAAACAGCCGGAGACTGCGGCAGTAACTCTTTTATTCATAGAGAGTTAGAGACACGTCTCCCCGCTTTGGAAACACGGAATTCCGCCTTGGAAACACGGAATTCCGTCACGGAATTCCGTCCTAGCGCCGCGTTAGGACGTCCTAGCGCCCTGGAATTCCGTCCTAGCGCCGCGTTAGGACGTCCTAGCGTCGCGGAATTCCGTCCCCCTGAAACGGAATTCCCGCCTCCTAAAACAGGGAGCAGTGTTCCCAAAACGGGACCCCCGCTTCCCAAGGCAAAACCCCCGACCGCCAAAGCGGAGGGTGCGGTTTCTCCCATAGAAACACCGCCGCCCGAAAGCGGCCTTCGCGTACTTACAGCCGCTTCGCAGGAAGCTTATGAAACCGTCGAAGACGGGCCGCGCCTGGGTAGCAAACAGCCCGCTCACCGGACAGGGTGTTGCACCAATTTGAAACAACAGGCGGCCATGCTGAAGCCGTCGGAGACGGTTGACAGGGGAGGGGGGGTCTCTTAGACTGAAATTCATAAACTAACCGATTTAAGGGAGGTTCTTAAAAAGAAAAATGGCAAAAGTAGAATTGAGAGACATCTGCAAAGTTTATGAGGGCAATGTCCGTGCGGTGGAAAACGCCACCATAACGGTAGAAGACAAGGAGTTTTGCGTCTTTGTCGGGCCTTCGGGATGCGGGAAATCAACCACCCTCCGCATGGTCGCGGGGCTGGAGGACATTTCCGAAGGCGAGCTTTTAATTGACGGGGAACTTATGAACGACGTACCCCCGAAAGACCGGAATATCGCTATGGTGTTCCAGAATTACGCCCTCTACCCCCACATGACCGTGTATGACAATATGGCTTTCGGCCTTAAAATCAAAAAGGTTCCCAAAGACGAGATTGAGAGGCGGGTGAACGAAGCCGCCAAAATCCTTGATATTGACAAGTTCCTCACCCGCAAGCCCAAGGCTCTCTCCGGGGGGCAGCGCCAGCGGGTCGCGGTGGGACGGGCAATCGTGCGCAACCCCAAGGTCTTCCTTTTTGACGAGCCGCTCTCCAACCTGGACGCGAAGCTCCGCGTCCAGATGCGCGCCGAGATTTCCGGCCTGCACCACAGGCTCAACGCCACCATGATCTACGTTACCCACGACCAGGTGGAAGCTATGACCATGGCGGATAAAATCGTGGTGATGAAAGACGGACGGGTCCAGCAGATAGGATCCCCGCTGTACCTCTACAACCATCCGGGGAACAAGTTCGTGGCCGGCTTTATCGGGTCCCCGCCTATGAACTTTCTTACGGTGAACGTTACGGAAAGAGACGGGGGGATTGTCCTTGGGGAAGAGACCTTTACCGTGCGTCCCGCGCCGGAACACGCCGCGTACCTCAAAGCTTATCTGGGCAAAGAGGTTTTCTTCGGCATAAGGCCGGAGGATATGCTGTTTCAGGAACAGGCGGCGCCGGAGAACCGTATGCCCCTTAGGGTGGAGGTGGTGGAGCCCCTGGGATCGGACACGACCCTCTGGCTCACCACCGGGGGCCAGCCCCTTGTGGCCCGCACCGAGCCGACCCATGTGTTTAAGGTGGGCGATACGGTCAGCTTCACCCCCAGAATGGAAAAGGCGCGTTATTTTGATCGGGAGACCGAGCTTTCCATTCTCGCGGAACTTGACGCCGCAGCAGCCTCCGGCCCGTCTCCGCAGCCTCCGGCTGTTTCATAAGCCCGCCGGCGGCGGGTGGCACAAAAGCGTCATGCCACGCGCCCCGAACCACGCGCCGCCGCTTACCACGCGCAACAACGCACGGCTCCCAAAGCGCCGCAAGCTGCGCGAAGCGTAGCCGCGCCTAAACAGCACTGACTTGCTAACAGGACAAGGTGTCGCACCACTTCCAAACAACAGGCGGCCATGCTGAAACAGCCGGAGGCTGCCACGCACCACAACGCACGGCTTCCAAAGCGTCGGAGACGGCGCGAAGCGTAGCCGCGCCTCAATAGCAAGCAGTAAAGTAAATGGACACGGTGTTGCACCACTTCCAAACAACAGGCGGCCATGCCGGAAAAGCCGGAGGCTTATGTTTCCTGTTCAGTGCGCATAAGGGCGGTTTTTATCGGTTCGGCAAGGTTCAGCCCCGCGTAGAGACGGGCAGCTTCGGTTCTGTCCCCCCGCAGGACCGGATGGGCCGGACTAAAAACGGCGCAGCAGTCCCCGTAAGGCAGAATGGACGTCTCGTAGGTGCCGATACGCTCGGCCAGGCGGATAATGGCCTCTTTATCCATACCGATAAGGGGGCGGAGCACCGGCAGCGTAACGGCGCTCTGGACGCAGTCGATGTTTTTTACGGTCTGGCTCGCCACCTGCGAGAGGCTTTCTCCGGTGATAAGGCACGACGCGCCGCGGGCGCGGCCAAGGGCTTCGGCACATTCCATCATGGCCATACGGGAAAGCACGGTCAGCCACCGCTCCGGCGCGTTCTCTTGTATGCGCCTCTGAATCTCGGTAAAACTCAGGACAAAAAGCCGCATCCCCATGGTGTAGCGCCCGACAATACGGGCGAGGCGTATCACTTTCTGCCGCGCTTCCTCCGAGGTGTAGGGGTAGGCGTGAAAGTACAGCGCGTCAAGGCGCAGGCCCCGCGACGCCATGAGAAAGCAGGCCACAGGGGAATCGATGCCGCCCGAAAGGAGCGCCAGCCCCCGTCCGGCGGTTCCCACCGGCAGGCCCCGCAGCCCCGCGTGGGACGCAGGGTACACATAGGCTTTTTCCCGAATCTCCACGCTGATAAGGGCCTGGGGCGCGTGGACATCCACTTTGAGGCGCGGCGATACGGCGAGCGCCGCACTCCCGCCTTCCCGCCGTATCGCGTATGAATCGAGCGGGAAGCTCTTGTCGGTTCTTCGCGCCTCAATCTTGAAGGTTTGTATTTCCGACGGGAGGTTCGCCGCCGCTTCCGCGCACGCGGCAACCACCGCTTCCGGTGTTTTCTCCACAACCTGCGCCAATGCCCATCCCGCGATGCCGAAAAGCCGCGACAGCGCGTCCTCCACTTGTTCCCGCGCATCCTCGCCGCAATAGACGAAAAAGCGTCCCCTGGCGGTTTTCACCGACGCGCCGGTTCCCCGGAGCAGCGCGAGGGCGTTGCGCTTCAGCGCTTGTTCAAACATCTGCCGGTTATTCCCTTTGAGTGTCAGCTCTCCCAGTTTCAAAAGATAGGTCAACACATCCTTACTCCTCCGTCTCCGCCCCGTCTCCGACGCCGTCTCCGGCTGTTTCATAAGCGTCCTGATACCGCGGCAAAGCGGACTGCGACTGCTTAGAGGCGCGTATCAGGACGCTTATGGAAAAAACTTCCCGCGCCGCGGCTGTAAGTACGCAAAGTCTGCTTACAATCGCGTATCAGGACGCTTATAGAAAAAAGCTTCCCGCGCCGCGGCTGTAAGTACGCAAAGTCTGCTTACAGTCGCGTGGCAGGACGCTTATAGAAAAAACTTCCCGCGCCGCGGCTCAAAGCGGACTGCGACTGCTTAGAGGCGCGTGGCATGACGCCGTTTAAAACCGTCGGAGACGGGCCGTGAGGAAGGCGCCGGTTTCCTGTATGATAGTCTCAAACGTGGAGAAATTGGTTTTGGTTTTGGGGAGGGAACAGAGAAAGTATTCTCCGTACCGCTTGTGCAGTATCCGTCCGTCCAGCACCGCCACAACCCCGTGATCGCTTGAGCGCCGCATAAGCCTGCCGAACCCCTGCTTGAACTTCATAACCGATTCGGGGAGGGAAAGCTCCATAAACGGATTGCCCCCGTGCCGCTCTATGGTCTCGCAACGCGCCTCAAAAACCGGCTCTGTCGGCGTCCTGAAAGGAAGGCGGCAGAGGATAACCATGCGGAGCGTGTCCCCCGGCGCGTCTATCCCCTCCCAAAACGAGTCGGTGGCGAACAAAACGCTCTTTTCGTCCCGCAGAAAAGACTGCAAAAGCCGGTTCCTGTCGTCGTCCCCCTGTTTAAGGCA
>JAITHR010000016.1 GCA_031279895.1 Spirochaetaceae bacterium | reverse complement strand
CCATGGAGAGTATTTTATAAACAGGGCAAGCAGGAAAAATATCCAATTTCCTTATGAAGAATATCTTGGGCATTTTTGTCTTGGAATAATTTATGACAGGGTTGAAAATGAAAAAATTGATGAAACGCAATCTTACAAAATCGAGCAATTACAATCGATTCCCTCTGTTGTGAGCAATTTCGACTTTTTTATTGCTGAGAAATGGAAAATAGCCAGCGATAAAAGCGGCAGCGGGAACACGGCAAATATCGGAAGCATACATAACATTGAAGATATAAAAAATGAAAACGGTATGTTTTCGAAACTTGGTGAAGAATGGTTTGATGACTATTGGAAAAATTATAACAAGATTGTAAAACCCCATTCTAAAGGAGAGAAAATCAGAAGTTTATATGATTTTATTTCCTATCGGAAGGGAAACATTGATTTAATTGTTCCCAAGCGCACAGGAAGAAACGAATGCGTAAAATCATTATACCTCCAATAAAGAGTCAAGGAATAAAAACAAAATTAGTTCCCTGGATTTCCGCCGCAATTCCAGAAGAGCATGGACGCTGGATAGAACCCTTTATGGGGACAGGCGTTGTCGCGTTCAATGTAAAAGCCAGCGAATATTTATTATCCGATAGTAATCCGCATATAATAAATTTTTATAATGCTATAAAATATAATAAAATAACTTCTTTAGCGGTTAAAGAATATTTAGAAATAGAAGGTCTGAACCTAAAAACGGCGGATGATAACGGCTATGGGCATTACAAATTTATCAGAAACAGGTTTAATGAACAATTTGACCCCCTGGATTTTCTCTTTTTATCAAGAGCCGGTTTTAACGGTATGATACGGTTTAACGGAAAGGGAAAATGGAACATTCCGTTTTGCAAGAAACCGGAAAGGTTCGATAAATCCTATATCACTAAAATTGTAAACCAGGTGGCGAGAGTATCTCAATTGATAAATAATAATTGGATATTTACTCATAAAGATTTTAGGGAAATAATACCGCTTGCGAATGGGAATGATGTTATGTATTGCGATCCTCCCTATCACGGGAGGTATGTAGATTATTATAACAGCTGGACTGACGATGACGAGCATGACCTTTATGAATTGCTGTTACATACAAAAGCGTATTTTATATTGTCTACATGGCATCATAATGATTACAGAGAAAATGAAATGGTCAAAAAATACTGGAACAAGTTTGACATAGTTACTAAAGACCATTTTTATCATTCAGGAGGCAGAATTGAGAATAGAAATAGTATCGTTGAAGCATTGGTTTTCAATTTTAAAACGGATATAAACGAATACCGTTACGAACCAATGGAACAAGAAATGCAATGTACTTTATTGAGTAAGTCCGCACGATAAAATAACGGAACGAATGAAAGAAAGAGGGCGCGGGGCAGCCGTACACATAACAGGTCTGTTTACGCCGCCGCTACCGGCGGGCCGGTTAAAGAGGTAAAAATGAATGAAACTGAAAGCGCCTTTCAGAGGCTGTACGCTGTTATAGTGCGCCTCCGCGGGCCTGACGGATGTCCCTGGGACAGGGAACAGACGCCGTACTCCCTTCGGGAGTGTCTTATTGAGGAAACCTATGAGTGTGTCGAAGCCATAACCGAGAACCGGAGCGATCATGTGAAAGAAGAGCTGGGAGATATATTTCTTCTGGCGGTGATGCTTTCGTATATGTATGAACAGGCCGGCGCGTTTTCCGCGGCTGACGCGCTGCAAGGGGTGTGCGAAAAACTCATAAGGCGGCACCCCCACGTCTTCGGGGACAAAAGCGTCAGGGACAGTTCCGAAGTCTTGGCGAACTGGGCAAAAATTAAGGTGGAAAAAGAAGGGCGGCCCCCGAAGGACTCGCTCCTTGACGCGGTCTCTTCCGCGCTGCCGCCGCTCGAACGGGCCTACGCGCTGCAAAAAAAAGCCGGCGCCGCCGGCTTTGACTGGTCATCCCTTACAGGGGTTATGGACAAACTCGCGGAGGAGACAGGGGAGGCGCGGTCAGCCGCGGAAATCCGCGGCGCATCGCAAAAGAGCGGGGATGCCGCGTCCGCTGAGGCGGCGCTTCGGGAGGAATTAGGGGACGTGCTCTTTTCCGCTATAAACGTATGCAGGTTTCTGGGCTTTCATCCCGCGGCGGCGCTGCAAGATGCGAACCGCAAGTTCGTCCGGCGCTTTAAGTATGTGGAAAAGCGGATGAAGGAAAGCGGCGCGCTTATGGATAAGGAAAACCTCGCGCTCATGGACGCTTTCTGGGAAGAGGCAAAGAAAGAACGCGGGTAAAACGCGGGATTGCGCCGGCGCCCTTTTTGTGCTATGGAATACCTATGGATACGCATCATTCCCAGACAAAAAAGACCGTGTACATCATAGGACACCGAAACCCCGATACGGACTCGGTTGTCTCGGCAGCGGCCTACGCGCGCCTTAAGCACGGGCTTGGCCACACCCAGTATACCGCGGTACGCGGGGGGAAACTGTCGCCCCAAACCGAGTATATCTTCGAACGCTTCAAGGTGCCGGTTCCCCAGTATATACCGGATATGATACCGAAAGTATTGTATTACATGAACGACTGCCGGGACTCGGTAGGCGGCGACACGTCCCTCTGGAAGGCGATCGCAACGATGGAGGAGAAAAACAAGAAGATACTGCCGGTGGTGAACGCCGACGGAACCTACAGCTCCCTCCTCCATTACAACGCCTTTGCCCAAAACATCCTCAAAGTGATGAACCCGGAATCGGAAACCGTCTTTTCCACCAGCATAAGGCTCATAAGCGAAACCCTCTCGGCCCAGCAGTTTCTGGCTTTTCATACCGAAGAGCTGTTTAAGTGCGTAACGATCGTGGTGGCGGACAGTTTTGAAACCTTCCAGAAGACCCTCGCGCTCCATACGCCGGAAAACGCGGTGGTGATTACGGCGAACCGCCTGGATATTCAGGAACATTCGATTGAGAGCGGGGTACGCGCCCTGATACTCTCGTCCGGCGCGTCTATGGAAAAGGACCTCCGGCACAAAGCGGAAAAAAAGGGCGTTTCGGTGTTGAGCAGCCCCTACCGGTCGGCTGAAACCGCCATGCTGGTTATGTATTCCGCGCCGGTTTCCACCATGGCGGACTCGGACGTCCGGCCTGTCAATATGCTCGATCCTATCCGCAAAGTCCGGCCCCTCTTGCAGGAATCGGTGAGCAGAACCCTGCCGGTGGTTGACGACGACCGCAGGCTCGTCGGCACTATTTCCGAAAGCGACCTTTTGCGGGACGCGAACATGGAGATTATTCTCGTTGACCACAACGAGATTTCCCAGGCTGTCGAGGGGATTGAAAACTACGCCATTCGGGAAGTGGTTGACCATCACCGGTTGGGCAACCTCACCACCAAAGACCCGATTATGTTTATCAACCGTCCGGTGGGCGCTACGGCCACGATTATCGTGTCGCTCTACCGGCAGCAGCGGGTCCCTATTCAAAAAGAGATCGCGGCGCTTCTCCTCTCCGCCATTCTCGCGGACACGCTGGTCCTGCAGTCGGCCACCACCACTCAGGAAGACCGGAAAATCGCCGAATACCTGGCGAACATCACCAATCTGGATATTCAGCAGCTCGGATCGGACATTATCACCGCGGCTTCGCGCATAGGGGACCGGAACGCGGGAGAGGTGGTCCGGCAGGACATGAAAGAATATACCGAAGCCGGCGCCGTCTTTACGATAAGCCAGATAGAAGTACACGCGCCGGCGGATGTTCTTTTCCGCAAAAAGGAGTTTCTTGACGAACTTGCCATTGAATACCGGTCCCGCAAGGCGCTTTTCAGCTGCATAATGGTAACGGACATCACGAAACTGACCAGCCTGCTCCTTATCGTGGGAAAGCCTTCTTTCATCCAGCACCTTGGGTTTCCCCGTCAGGACGAGGGGGTCTATATCCTTAACGACATTGTCTCCCGCAAGAAACAGCTTCTCCCCCTCCTTATCGAGCAGATAGAACAGATAGAAGGCGCGTAACGCCGCAGCCTCCGGCCCGCCGGCGGCGGGTGGCACATAAGCGTCCTGATACGCGCCTCAAAGCCGGCAAAGACCGCTTAGGGGTGCGGCGTGGTTAGGGGCAAAACATTGATGTTCCGGGACAAAACATTGATGTTCTGAGACAAAACATTGATGTTCTGAGGCAAAACATTGATGTTCCGCGGCAAAACATTGATGTTCCGCGGCAAAACATTGATGTTCTGGGACAAAACATTGATGTTCTGGGACAAAACATTGATGTTCTGAGGCAAAACATTGATGTTCTGAGGCAAAACATTGATGTTCTGGGACAAAACATTGATGTTTCGGGACGGCTTTGCGGGGGGTAAGGCCGCCGCTCCTTACTGATAACTCGTTGATTTGTAAGGACTTGCCGCCGCCGTCTCCGACGGTTTTAAACAGCTTCCTGTGCAGTGCGGCAAAGCAGTCAACGTCCGCTTTGCCGCGGTATCAGGACGCTTATGAAACCGCCGCCGTCTCCGACGGTTTTAAACAGCTTCCTGTGCAGTGCGGCAAAGCGGTCAACGTCCGCTTTGAGTCACGTATCAGGACGCTTTTGTGCCTCCGCCGCCGGCGGCTTATGAAACCGTCGGAGACGGGCCGGAGGCTGCGCGGCACGTGTCATCTTGTAACATCGAGCCGCGCAGTATACCGCAACTTTTTTACCTTTCTACTTTTTTACCTGTACTTTTTTACTTGTATTCAACATATACCGGTTTTTTGAGAGTATCTTTTATTTTATTTTTTTTTATGGAAATATCTTACGTTTTTCCCCGTCTCCGACGGCTGTTTCAGCATGGCCGCTTGTTGTTTCCAAGCGGTGCAACACCTTGTCCGTTTAGGAGGCTTGATACTACCCAGGCGCGGCCCGTCTCCGACGGTTTTAAACAGCTTCCCGTGCAGTGCGGCAAAGCGGTCAACGTCCGCTTTGCCGCGGTATCAAGAAGCTTATGAAACCGCCGCCGTCTCCGACGGTTTTAAACAGCTTCCTGTGCAGTGCGGCAAAGCGGTCAACGTCTGCTTTGCCGCGGTATCAGGACGCTTATGAAACCGCCGCCGTCTCCGACGGTTTTAAACAGCTTCCTGTGCAGTGCGGCAAAGCGGTCAACGTCCGCTTAGAGCCGCATATCAGGACGCTTTTGTGCCTCCGCCGCCGGCGGCTTATGAAACCGTCGGAGACGGGCCGTTTTTCCGCATCTGATTGATAAGGGACGCCATGTCCTTTGGAAGCGGCGCGTGGAGGGAAAGTTCGCCGCCGCCCTGCGGATAGGGCAGCGTAAGATCCGCCGCGTGAAGCCCAAGGCGCGCAAGGAGCGGACGCTCTTCGAGCGGGTCGCCCCGCCAGGTACGCTTGAAAGACGAGAGGTACACCGGCTTCTCGGTCCCGTACAGCCGGTCGCACACCACAGGATGCCCCAGAGCGGCCAGATGCGCCCGGATCTGGTGGGTGCGCCCGCTCTCAGGCAGAGCCTCTACCAGCGTGTAATTCCCCGCGCCGCCCTGAAACCGGAAGCGCGTGAGCGCCTTCTTCCCTTGATATTTGTCTATAATCGTCCGGTGCCGCTTGTCCCCGTCCGGCACGAGCGGGAGGGCGCAGGCCGTTTCCTTCCACGCCGGACTTCCGTGGATAACCGCGAGATACCGCTTCTTCACCGTGCGCCTCTCAAAGGCCAGAGAAAGCCGCCGGTGCGTTTCCGCGTCTTTGGCAAACAGCACCACGCCGGAGGTCTCCCTATCAAGCCGGTGCACCGTAAAGAGCCGCCGTCGAGAGACCGACCGGAGCGCGTCGTCGAGCCGCTCGCGGGACCGGTCCCAGCGGTCGGCCCCCATCGAGACGCCGGATGCTTTATGCACCGCCACCACATACTCATCCTCATATATAAGAGAAAAAAGAGCGGCGCGGGAAGGTTTGGGAGCGCGGGAGGGAGGCGGAAAGAAATCGGAAAGAGGCGGTGTTTCTGTCGTATCGCACATAGCTTTGAGAGTGTAGTCCCTGCGGCACAGGAAACGCAACCCCGCAGCCTCCGCAGCCTCCGGCTGTCTCAAACAGGCCGCCTGTTGCTTGGTAATGGTGCAACCCCCCGCCGGCGGCGGGTGGCACAGCATGGCCGCCTGTTGTTTCAAATTGGTGCAACACCGTGTCCGTTTACTTCACTGTTTGCTACTTAGGCGCGGCTACGCTCTCGCGCAACGGCGGGCGCTTTGGGAGCCGTGCGTTGTTGTGCGCGGTAAGGGGCTGCCCGCGGTAAGCGGACAGTCGTGGTTCGGAGCGCGTATCAGGAAGCTTATGTGCCTCCCGCCGCCGGCGGGTGAAACCGTCGGAGACGGCTTTACTTAAAGGGGTTTCCTTAGCATACTGTAAAAATATGGAAACAGAACGAGCCTATTACCGGAACGACGACGCAGCCGGCGCGGAGATCACGGAAATCCGCCTTTTCGACGGCAACAGGGCGGCTATCCTGCTGGATAAAACGATTTTTTACCCCGAAGGCGGGGGCCAGCCCGGGGATCGGGGCCGGATTAACCGCGCCGCGGTCCTTGACGTGCGGGAAAAAGACGGGGAAATCCTCCATTGGGTATCTTCGGACGACGCGGCGGCCCTTTCTTTGGGGCGCGTCGAGCTCGCGCTTGACACGGCGCGGCGCCGGGACCTCACGGTTCACCATACGGCGCAGCACCTCCTTTCCGGCATCATCCGGAGCCGCACCGGAGTACCCACCGTTTCCATGCATTTGGGAGCGCTGGTATGCACCATAGACGCGGCGACGCCGGAGTTTCCGCCGGAGGAGCTTCTTCTTGTCGAAGAGGAGGCCGCGGACGCGGTGGAGCGCGATCATCCGGTCGTAATCCACCTCTGCCCACCGGAAAACCTGACGGACTTTCCCCTGCGGAAAGTTCCGCCCCGGGGAAAGGAGGCGGTGCGGGTGGTGGAAATAGCGACGCGGGACTTCTCCCCCTGCTGCGGCACCCACCTCCGGTCCACCGGACCTATCGGGATTATTCGGATTGTGGGATCCGAGCGGTACAAGGGCATGACGCGGCTCTCTTTCATTGCCGGACGGCGGGTTCTTCACGAGAGCCGCGTACTCCGGCGCGAAGGGGAGCGCGTCTCCCGCGCCCTTAAAGCGCCGGTTGGCGAAATCGGCGGGGCGGTCGGGGCGCTTCTTGAAAAAGCCGCGGGTCTTGAGCGGAAACTCAAGGCCATGGAAGAGGAAAACGCGCTCCTCAAGGCCCGCGACCTTGTGGGGCAGCAGGGCGGCGCCGGTGCGCGGATTGTGGTATCCCTTCCCGACGCGGACCTCCGCGAGGCGCAGCGCCTCGGGCGGGCCGCGCAGAAACTCACGAAGCGCGTCGTCATCCTCGGATGCCCCAAGGAATGCGCGTTCGCCGCGTTCCGCACGGAAGAAAGGGGGAAAGACGGGGAGGACGGGGAAAATATCGACCTGCGCCGTATTCTGGAAGCGCCTCTGGCGGCTTTCGCGGGCAAAGGCGGCGGGGGCCCTTCGTTTTTTCAGGGGCGGTTCCCGTCGGAGCGCGGCCTTGCGGAGTTTATGGCCCTTGTCGCGGACGAGCGCGGCAAGGGGTAAACGGCGCCTATGAAAAGCAACCCGTATAAGACCATCTATAAAGAGCCGCTCAGTAAAGAGGCGAAGGTGAAAATCCTGCGTATCACCCTTTTTTGGGTGGTGTTCGCGCTCTTTGTTATCTGCCTCTTCATTATTAACGCGCCGCGCATCCGCGCCACCATGCGGAGCGCCCTGTGGCCCGCGTGGTTCCGGTCCCGCTCCGCGTCGCAGGTTCCTGTTCCGCCCCTTGCGGACGGAATGGACGGGACGGACGGGATGTTCGACGGGAACCTCTCCGGCGCGGCGTTTGCCGATACTGACGACGACGACCGGAGGGCTTATGAAACGCCCCGTCCCGAAGCGGAACACGCGGACCGGAACGCGCCGGTGGTTTCGGTCGCGCCGGAGGATGCCCGCGTAGCCGGTAGCGCGCCCGCGCAAACCGCGCAGCCCGCGCCGGACCCTGTCGCGCAGAGCGCGGCGCCGGTTCAGATCGCCTCCGGCATCCAGCCTCCGCGGGAGCGCTCCCTGTATTTCATTCAGCTTGATCGGGGCGGCGCGCTTTTACGCGCAAGAGTAACCAGAGCCGTGCCGTCGTCGAACGCGCCGCTTCTCGACGTGCTTGAGGCGCTCCTGAGGGGGCCGACCGAAGAGGAGCGGCGCCAGGGCATCCTCTCCCTCATCCCCCAGGGCACCGCGATACTTTCCGCTTCGGTTCTGCGGGATACGGCCTACATCAATATAAGCGAGGGTTTCCAGTACAATACCTTTGGGGTTGAGGGGTACGCGGCGCAGCTTGTCCAGATTGTCTGGACCGCCACGGAGTTTGCCAATATAAAGGACGTGCAGATCCTTATAGAGGGGCGGCGGATAGACTATCTGGGCGAGGGAATATGGATAGGAAGCCCCATAACCCGCGACCCCCTTAAAGGTTTCTAGTCCGGCGCCGCCGGCCCGTCTCCGACGGTTTTAAACATGGCCGCCTGTCGCTTCCCAATGGTGCAACACCGTGTCCATTAAGCAATCCGGCTACTGTTAAGGCGCGGCCCGTCTCCGACGGCTTCAAACATGGCCGCCTGTCGCTTCCCAATGGTGCAACACCGTGTCCTGTTAGCGGGTTGGCTGCTGCTTAGGCGCGGCTACGCTTCGCGCCGTCTTCGACGGTTTGGAAGCAGTGCGTTGTTATGCGTAGCAGTCTTCGGCTGTTTCAGGCGGTTTTCCGGCTACTTTAGACAGTCTCCCAACCAATACGCGCCGAATTCCCGCCATGACAAACGTGCGCCCCGCCAACGTATTCGGGAGGCCGAATGAAGTATTCGGGAGC